>JBAVGO010000020.1:0-3105 GCA_049684915.1 Lutisporaceae bacterium
GAGCAGAGCTTAGTATGCTATGAAATCTCTTACGTTGTCGTGAGAGATTTTTATTTTTATAAAGAAAGGGTGGTGATGGTTATGGATTCTAGTCCTATACCCGGGAACAAACAAGGTTTTAACTTTATGACAATATATATGGCATTATTTTATAAATGTAAATTGTTTAGTGCGATATATATAGAATACGTAGCTGTCACTGCATTTGTAGTGCAGCTCCTGTAAGGGGGTTTTAGCATGAATGAACATATCTTAGAGCTTATAAAAGAAAATAAGCTCACAGATGCAAGACATGAGCTGGAAGATATGAATATCGTAGACATAGCTCAATTGTTTGAAGAGATTGACATGCATCAGATGATTAAGTTTTTTAGGATACTTCCTAAGGATATAGCAGCAGACGTTTTTTCTTATGTGTCTCCAGAGCATCAGGCCTATATAATTGAGTCTATTACGGATTTTGAAATACGTCATATAATTGATGATTTGTTCTTCGATGATACTATAGATTTAATAGAGGAAATGCCAGCAGTGGTTGTTAAGAAGGTATTAAAGAACACGGATGAAAACATGAGAAAGCTAATCAATCAGTTTTTGAATTATCCCGAGGATTCTGCGGGAAGTATTATGACTATTGAGTATGTTGACTTGAAGAAAGAAATGACTGTAAAGCAAGCATTGACACATATTAAGAATACGGGAATTGACAAAGAGACAATCAATATCTGCTATATTATAGATGCCAATAGGAAGCTAGAAGGTATAGTGTCCATCAGAAGGTTAATTTTAAGTGAAGAAAATCAGCTGATAGATAATATTATGGACACTGATATCATATATATTCATACATATGATGATCAAGAAAAGATAGCAATGCTATTCAAGAAATACGAT
This sequence comes from Lutisporaceae bacterium, assembly GCA_049684915.1. Lineage (GTDB taxonomy): Bacteria > Bacillota > Clostridia > Lutisporales > Lutisporaceae > GWB2-37-7. The sequence continues at coordinate 895 of JBAVGO010000020.1, forward strand.
TTGCTTTCTATGCCAGTTGTAGACAATGAAATACGACTTGTAGGTATTATCACAGTAGATGACGTTGTGGATATAATCGATCAGGAAAATACTGAAGACATTCACAAGATGGCTGCTATGGCACCTTCTGAACATGAATATCTTAAGACTAGTGTTTTTGCTTTGGCAAAGAATAGAATTATGTGGCTTTTGATATTAATGATTTCTGCAACAATAACAGGAAATATAATAAGCAAGTTTCAGAATGTGCTGCAAACAGTAGTTATACTTGCTACTTATATGCCAATGCTAATGAATACAGGGGGTAATGCAGGCTCTCAGTCCTCAACTCTTGCAATTAGAGGCTTAGCCTTAGGAGAGATAGAACCCAAAGATTTTTATAAGATAGCATGGAAGGAATTTAGAGTAAGTATTCTAGTGGGTTTTTCCCTTGCAACTGTTAATTTCTTAAGAATATTAATATTTGATAAGGTATCTATAGCAATTGGACTGGTTGTATGCATCAGTTTATTCTGTACGGTAATAATGGCAAAGATAGTTGGCGGATTACTTCCTTTGGCAGCTAAGAGGTTAAACCTTGACCCTGCTATAATGGCAAGTCCGCTAATAACGACTATAGTTGACGCAGTATCATTGACTATATATTTTACCTTGTCAACCTTGCTCTTAGGTTTATAAAAGCATTATGTATAAAAGCATAATGCTTTTATATATATAATTTTTATTAATAAAGGAGATAAATAATATGAACTACTATAAAGATGATAATATAATAATTAGAGATATAAAAAGAGAAGATATAGTAAGCTTGTTTAGTTGGTGGATAGACAAAGACCTAAATAAATATGATCCAAGACCTTTGCCTAAGAATAGTACAGAGATGCTTAGAGAGTGCATAAGCTTTTGCAAGAGATTTGATACAGAGCTATTAAACGACGATATTGAACTAAGACTATATAAATATTTTATTATTACAGATTTAAATGATTGTCCCATTGGCTCTGTAAATTTGTTTAGTATAGATAAAGAAAAAAAACAAGGTGAAATGGGTGTAGAATTAGGTGATAAGCGATATTGGAACAAAGGAATTGCCTATAAAGCTGTAAGTACAGCAATTGATTACATATTCAACAACATGGAAATTAAAAGAATTTACATTGAGACTGGAGAAATCAATTTACCTTCCCTTAAGCTGTTCTCAAAGTTAGGTTTTGAGAAGTGTGGAGAATATTTGGAGGAAGATGGCTTTAAATTTGTAGTTATGGAGAAAACCTTATAATATTATATACTAAAGTTATTTATATTTTTCATAATAATTAGGTATAATAATATAAAAATGAAAAAATATGAGGTACGATATGTTTAATATTTTTGGCCAAGCAAGTAAAATTAGAAGCTTATCTCAAGAGGATGCAAAAAAGAAATTAAATGAAGACAAAGATATAATATTACTGGATGTAAGAACCCCTGAAGAGTATAAAGAGAAGCATATTCCAAACAGTATTTTACTTCCATTAGATACAATAAAAAGAGATTCAGAGAAGAAGCTTACAAATAAAGAAGCAACAATATTTGTTTATTGTAGAAGTGGTGGTAGAAGTGCTACAGCAGTAGCAACGCTTGCCAATTTAGGCTACACTAACGTATATAATATTGGAGGAATAATGACCTGGCCTTATGAAACCGAGAAATGAACTTCGCTCTTCGATGAACTTGACATCCATTAATAAATACTTGATATTATCTAGTATTTATTAATGGATGTCATTTAAATTACATTAAGTTTAATATTTACATATTAATATTGAATTAGAAGCCATATTACTCTATAATTGTAATATCAGAATATTCAATAGTATTCTGATATTACAATCATAAAGTAAGGAGGTGTTTCTATGAATAAAGAGGTATTAGGCAATGAGGTTGTATGTGTTGATTCAGATTTAGAAAATGAAGTAGTATGTGTTGATTCAGATCTAGAAAATGAAGTAGTATGTGTTGATTAAATGAAAGTATAAACATGCTATTCTAACGAATAGCATGTTTATGTTCATATGATCATTTTTTATAGGAGGCAATTATGAATATCAATAGCATACTTCAAAAAGCCCTTGATCGTGAATTACATCCAGAAGAGGCTCTTATGCTTTTAACAGATATAAGAAGTGGTACTGATATAATTAAATTGATTCAAACTTCAGAGTGTATTAC
>JBAVGO010000021.1:0-9934 GCA_049684915.1 Lutisporaceae bacterium
ATATTTGCATATAGTATCACTGGCGCCAATCTTGATTTCTCCGGAAACAAGGGAATTCATATCCTCCAATCTCTTTTCTCCTGTCTTTATAAAGTTAAAGGCTTGTTCAATATAGGTAAAAAGAGCTTGCCCTTCGTGGGTCAGTCTAACCTTCTTAGTATTTCGGAAAAACAATGGACAGCCAAGCTTGTGCTCTAGATGCTGTATAGATTGACTGACCGCAGATTGAGAGATAAACAGCTTATTAGCAGCAGCTGAAAAACTTTTTTTATAAGCTACAAAATAAAAGACCTTATAAAGCTCAAAGTTAATATCCAATGATAAGCACTCCTTATAATAGGTATTAATAATATTAATTATAATTATCAATTATACTATGTTAAAATTATACTGTAAAGACAAGGAGGGGTGAAACCCATGGAAAATAAAGTAAGAAGAATATATGTAGAAAAGAAAAAGGAATATGCCGCAGAAGCGAAGAATTTATACCACGAAATTAAGGAAAACCTTTTGGTGAAGGGTATTAAAGAAGTAAGGATTATTAATCGTTATGATGTTGAAGGACTAAGTAATGAGGAATACTTGGAAGCAAGCAAGCTGATTTTCTCTGAGACCAATGTAGACATTGTGTATAATGAGGAGTTAGCTATAGGAAATGATGAGAAGCTATTTGCTATTGAGTACCTACCGGGACAATATGACCAACGAGCTGATTCAGCTACGCAATGTATACAGATTCTTACACAGAAGGAACATACTATTGTTAAGACTGCAAAGCTTATAGTGCTAAAAGGAGATATATCAAAAGAAGAGTTAAGTAAGATAAAAGCTTACTGTATAAATCAACTGGATTCTAGAGAAGCAGCCATGGAGAAGCCTTCAAAGCTGGATATGGAGTCCTTTGAAGCGAGAGCGGTAGAATGTATAAGCGGATTTATAAGTTTAAATAAAGAGCAACAAAAAGCTTTGGCACAGGATTTAGGATTGGCAATGAGCCTTGAAGATTTGGCATTTTGTCAACAATATTTTAGAGATATAGAAAAGAGAAATCCATCTATAACGGAAATACGCGTTATAGACACATATTGGTCTGATCATTGCAGACATACAACCTTTCTAACAGAAATTCAAGATATTACTATTCGGGACAGCAATTATAATCATGGTGTAAAGCAAGCCTTAGATTTATATAATCATGCAAGGAAATATGTTTATAAGGATGAAAAGAGAGATATAAATCTTATGGACATCGCCACTATAGGTATGAAGGAAATGCGAAAGCAGGGACTTTTGAACGATTTAGAGGTTTCTGACGAGATAAATGCATGCAGTGTTGTTGTTGACGTTGATGTAGATGGTAAAACAGAGGAATGGCTGTTGATGTTTAAAAATGAAACTCACAATCATCCTACTGAGATAGAACCCTTCGGCGGAGCGGCAACTTGTCTGGGAGGAGCAATAAGAGATCCTCTTTCAGGTAGATCATATGTATTTGGAGCTATGAGGGTAACAGGCAGTGCAGACCCAAGAACACCTATAGAAGCTACAATACCTGGAAAGCTTCCTCAGAGGAAGATTACAACAGGTGCGGCAACAGGCTACAGTTCCTATGGAAACCAAATTGGCTTAGCAACAGGACAGGTATCAGAAATATATCATCCAAACTATGTTGCAAAGCGTATGGAGATTGGAGCAGTACTGGGAGCAACTCCTAGAGAGAATGTTATCAGAGATACTTCTAATGTAGGGGATGTTATTGTATTACTCGGTGGTAGAACTGGAAGGGATGGTTGTGGCGGTGCCACAGGTTCTTCTAAAGAACATGACGGTAACTCCATAATAAACTGTGGGGCAGAGGTTCAAAAGGGCAATCCTCCAGTAGAACGAAAAATACAGAGACTGTTTAGAAACCCTAAGGTTAGTAAGTTGATTAAAAAGTGCAATGATTTCGGTGCAGGAGGAGTTGCTGTTGCTATAGGCGAACTAGCTGACGGTCTTATAATAGACTTGGATGCAGTTCCTAAAAAATATGAAGGCTTAGACGGAACGGAGCTAGCGATTTCTGAATCACAGGAAAGAATGGCAGTGCTTATTAATCAAAAGGATTTAGATACCTTTATTAGTTTTGCTGCATGTGAAAACCTGGAAGCAATAAAGGTAGCTGAGGTTACTGAGCAAAAAAGACTTGTGATGCAGTGGAAGAAAGAGATTATTGTTGATATAAGCAGAGAATTTTTAGATACAAATGGTGTTAAGCAAAATGCCAGGGCTACAATAGAAGCACCAGAGCAGATAAGTTATTTTGAGAGAATAAAGCAGGATAATGCTAATATTAAAGATTTAAATAGCAAGTGGATAGAAACCCTAAAGGATTTAAACATATGCGGTCAAAGAGGATTGGTAGAACGATTTGATAGCAGCATAGGTGGTGCTACTGTACTTATGCCATTTGGTGGAGAATATCAGTCTACTCCTACTGATGGATTGGTTATGAAGCTGCCGGTACAAAATGCTGATACAAGTACAGCGGTTACTATGACTTATGGCTTTAATCCATACCTATCTACCTGGAGTCCTTTTCATGGTGGAATGTATGCTGTTATAGAGTCCGCAGTAAAAGCAGCAGCTTTTGGTGCTGACTACAGCAAGCTTCGCTTAACCCTACAGGAATACTTTGAAAAGCTTGGCAAGGAGCCTGAAAAATGGGGCAAGCCATTAAGTGCATTGCTGGGAGCATTTTATGCACAGTCAATGCTTAAAATACCTGCGATTGGTGGTAAGGACAGCATGTCAGGCACCTTTAAGGATATAAACGTGCCACCTACCTTAGTAGCCTTTGCGGTGGGTACAATGGATGTAAATAAGGTTATATCTTCTGAATTTAAAAAAATTGGAAGCAATATTGTAATGCTTTGTGTAGATAGAAACAAAGAAGAAATGCCGGACTTCATACAGCTTAAGAAAAACCTAGAGAAGCTAAGTTCATTGGCAGGAGAAGGAAAAATCCTGTCTTCAGCAGTTGTGAAGCATGGAGGTGTGGCAGCTACAATAAGTAAAATGTGCTTTGGCAACATGATAGGAATGAGCATTGCAGAAGACAGGAAGCTTGAAGAACTGTTCACAGATGATTATGGTAACGTGGTTTTAGAAATAAGCGACGAGTACGATGTTAAAGTATTACTGGAAGGACTTAATTATAAGGTATTGGGAGTAACACAGTCAAAGCCAGAACTAAGCTTCCAGGGTAAAGTCATAGAGCTTGAAGAAGCATTAAATGCATGGCAGAATCCTCTTTCTGAGGTTTTCCCAAGCAGTCTTACAAAGGTAAAGAGTGAAGAGGGTGCAAATGGCAGCTTCTATAATACTACAGCTAAAAGACATGCAAACATCAAGCTTGCAGCACCTAGAATTCTTATACCGGTATTCCCTGGAACGAACTGTGAGTATGACACCGCAGTAGCTTTTGAACGAGCTGGGGGTATTGTACAGACTTTAGTTATTCGTAATATGAATCAAAACGATATTGAGGATTCAATTAAAAATCTGGTAAATGGAATAAACTCCTCACAAATAATAGCATTGCCAGGAGGCTTTAGTGCAGGAGATGAGCCTGACGGTTCGGGTAAATTTATAGCAACAATGTTTAGAAATCCAAGAGTAAAAGAAGCAATTGCGGAGAAATTAAAACATGGAGATGGATTAATGCTGGGCATATGCAACGGTTTTCAAGCATTAATCAAGCTGGGACTTGTACCTTATGGCGAAATACAGGATATTGGTGAGGATAGTCCAACTCTTACTTACAATAGCAGTGGAAGACATATTTCCTGTATGGTAAACACTCAGGTGGTATCAAACCTTTCGCCTTGGTTTAGCAATACGAAGCCGGGAGATATTCATAGTATACCTGTATCCCATGGAGAGGGTAGATTTATAGTTAGTGACGAGTTTTACAAAAAGCTTTTGGGAAATGGACAAATAGCCACACAATATGTAGGTATTAATCCAAACGGTTCAATGCACAATGTAGAAGGCATAACAAGCCCTGATGGCAGAATACTTGGTAAGATGGGTCATTCAGAGAGAAGAGGCAGCAAAGTTGCAATAAATATTTCGGGAGAAAAAAATCAAGGCTTGTTTGAAGCAGGCATAAAATATTATCTATAAAATTACAAAAGGAGGAACCAAATGGAAAGCAAAAGCCCTAAGGTAGCAGTGATAATGGGAAGTGACTCAGACCTTCCAATTGTGAGAAAATCAGTAGAAATATTAAAGAAATTTGGAGTTTTGTATGAGGTAAGTGTTATATCAGCTCATAGGACACCAGAGATAGCAGTAGAATATGCAAGCAATGCGGAAGCGAGAGGTTTTGATGTAATTATTGCAGCAGCAGGAAAAGCAGCGCATCTGCCTGGAGTTTTGGCAGCATTTACAATACTACCAGTAATAGGCATACCAATTAAATCATCAACTCTAGATGGCTTGGACTCGCTTTTGTCTATCGTGCAGATGCCAACAGGAATACCAGTAGCTACGGTTGCGGTAGATGGAGCTGAAAATGCAGGACTTTTGGCAGTTCAAATACTATCCTTAAGATATGATGAGTTAAAGGAAAAGCTAAAGCTGCATAGAACAGAAATGAAAAGAACAGTAATAGAAAAAGATAATAAGATTAAAGAGGAGGTTTTTTAATATGAATAAATTAGATATGTTGTATGAAGGAAAAGCAAAGAAGGTATATAAGACAGAAATAGCTGATCAATATATAGTGGAGTACAAGGACGATGCAACTGCTTTTAACGGACTAAAAAAGGGTACGATAGCTGACAAGGGTATAATGAACAATACTATATCGACAAAACTATTTGAGATTCTTGAAACTAAAGGGATTAAAACCCACTTTATCAAAAGATTAAACGAAAGAGATATGTTGGTAAAGAAGGTGGAAATAGTTCCTATAGAGGTGTTGGTAAGAAACTATGCTGCAGGCTCACTTTCTAAGCGTTATGGAATTGAAGAAGGTACAAAGCTAAATACTACAGTTTTAGAATACTGCTATAAAAATGACGAGTTGGGAGATCCATTTATAAATGAATACCATATAAAGGCAATGGAATTAGCCACAGAAGAAGAAGTAAAAATCATAGAAAAATCTGCTCTTAGAATTAATGAGATACTAATTGAAGTAATGAAGGCAAAAAATATTGACTTGGTTGATTTTAAATTAGAATTTGGCAAAACCTCTGAAGGAGAAATCATTTTAGCGGATGAAATATCACCTGACACATGCAGATTATGGGACACACTAACTCATGAGAAGCTTGATAAGGATAGATTTAGAAGAGATATGGGCAAGGTTGAAGAAGGCTACATGGAAGTAGTAGGAAGAATATGTGGATAGATATCTACACTTCAGAGATAGGAGTATAGCAATGCAAAATATGAATTTTTATAATGATGACAAGCTAAAGGAAGAATGCGGTGTTATCGGTATATATGAAAAAAACAATATTAACACATCGGTACTTGCCTATCATGGACTGATTGCTCTACAGCATAGAGGTCAGGAAAGTGCAGGTCTAGCCGTAAAAAATGATGGGATAATAACCTGCTACAAGGAAATGGGCTTGGTTTCAGAGGTTTTTGACGATAAGATATTAAATCTTCTTAAGGGTGATAGCAGCATAGGTCATGTGAGATACTCCACTACAGGGGAAAGCTTTGTAACAAATGCACAGCCTTTGGTAGTTAAGTACAAGAATGGAACAATAGCTCTTGCTCATAATGGCAATCTTGTTAATGCCCATGCGTTAAGACGGGAGATGGAGGATCAGGGTATGATTTTCACCACCTCCATTGACAGTGAGATAATCGCCTGTCTCATAGCAAAGAATTATAAGGATAATATTGATGACGCTATAACAAGAACTATGGATTTAATAAGGGGCTCTTATTCCTTAGTTATCATGACGAATGATGAGCTTATTGGAGTAAGAGATAAGCATGGTCTGCGTCCTTTGGTGTTAGGTATGCTGGGAGAAGGATATGTACTGGCATCAGAAACCTGTGCCCTAGATACACTGGGGGCAAAGTTCGTAAGAGATGTGAATCCAGGAGAAATAATCATTATTGATGAAAAAGGTCTAAGAAGTATTCAAACTGAACCAGAAGAAAAGGCCGCTTGTATATTTGAATATATATACTTTGCAAGACCAGACAGTATTATAGACGGTATTAGCGTATATGGTTCAAGAGAAAATGCAGGTAGAATACTTGCTAAGGAACAGCCTGCGGATGCGGATTTAGTTATCTGTGTGCCTGATTCTGGAACACCTGCTGCTATTGGCTATGCAAAAGAATCAGGGATACCTTATACAATAGGTCTAATAAAAAATAGATATATAGGTAGAACGTTTATTCAACCCACTCAAGAAACTAGAGAGATGGGTGTAACACTGAAGCTTAATCCTCTAAAAAAGCAAATTGAGGGTAAAAGGATAGTAATGGTAGACGACAGTATAGTTAGAGGTACTACCAGCAAGAAAATAGTCCAGGCTCTAAGAGATGCAGGGGCAAAAGAGGTACATGTTAGAGTAAGCTCTCCGATGGTTATACATTCCTGTTATTTTGGAATTGATACTCAGAGAAGCGGTGAGCTTATGGGAGCAAGTAATTTATTAGAAATGATAAAAGAAAAAATAGATGCAGACAGTCTAGGTTATTTAAGCTATGAAGGCTTACTTGAATCAGTATCTAGCGAAGGAAAGGGTTTTTGTACAGCATGCTTCAATGGAAAATATCCTGTTGATATTACAGAAGACTGCGATAAGCATGTGTTTGAAAGAAGGTAGTGAAATGAGTAATAAAGAAATTCAAAGAGTAACCTATAAAAGTGCCGGCGTAGATGTAGAAGCTGGTTATGAAGCAGTAAAGTTAATAAAGGAACATACCAAAAAAACAGAAACACCAGGTGTAATTGGAGGTATTGGCAGCTTTGGAGGTTTTTTTGAGCTAGATACAGAGAAATATAAGAAGCCGATTTTGGTATCTGGTACTGATGGAGTAGGTACAAAGCTACAAGTAGCTTTTATGACAGGCAGACATGATACTATTGGTATTGACTGTGTTGCAATGTGTGTAAATGATATAGTATGTCATGGAGCGAAGCCACTGTACTTTTTAGACTATATAGGCACAGGTGTACTAGAGCCTAAGGCAGCCGCTGATGTTGTCAAAGGAGTATGTGATGGCTGCGTTGAAGCTGGTTGTGCTTTGATAGGTGGAGAAACAGCAGAGATGCCCGGCTTCTACAAAAGAGGAGAGTATGACGTAGCAGGCTTTGCAGTAGGTGTTGTAGACAAGGATAAGATTATAAATGGTGAAAACCTATCTGAGGGCGATGCAATAATAGGCTTGGCTTCTAGTGGAGTTCATAGTAATGGCTTCTCCCTAGTAAGAAAGCTATTCTTTGAGCTTTATAATTATACAGTTGATTCAACCTTTGAAGAATTAGACTGCACATTGGGCGAAGAGTTGCTAAAGCCAACTAGAATTTATGTAAAAACTATATTGGAGCTTATAGAACGAGTTAATATTAAAGGAATTGCCCACATCACTGGGGGCGGTTTTATAGAGAATATACCAAGAACTATTCCTAAAGGACTTAAGGCAAGGATTAACCTCTCCAGTTTCCCTGTACTGCCAATATTTCAATTGATGCAAAGACTGGGCAATATAGAACAAAAGGAAATGTTTAATACCTTTAATATGGGAATTGGCTTGGTACTAGTAGTGGACAAGAAGGATGCTGATAAGGTGATGTCAGAGCTTAAAGCTATGAATGAAAAGGCTTATTTAATTGGAGAGGTAGTAAAAGGCGAGGGAGGCATAGAGCTGTGTCAAGGCTAAAAATCGCAGTTTTGATATCAGGCGGCGGCAGTAACCTGCAAGCATTGATTGATGCAGTTGAGCAGGGCAATATCAAGGGTAAGATAGCTGTAGTAATATCAGACAAAGAAAATGCTTATGGACTCCAGCGGGCAAAAGATAATAATATTGAAGCTGTTGCTATCAACAAAAAAAGCTTTGACAGTAAGACCAATTTTGATGCAGAAATGAGTAAGCAGCTTAGAAGTAGGAATGTAGACCTTATAATACTTGCGGGCTTTTTAAGCATTCTGCCTATGGATATTATCAAGGAATATGAAGGAAAAATTATAAACATCCATCCATCCCTGATACCATCATTTTGTGGTAATGGTTTTTATGGAGAAAAGGTGCACAAGGCTGTTATTGAATATGGCGTAAAGGTGTCAGGTGCAACTGTGCATTTTGTAGACGAAGGAACTGATACGGGGGCTATCATACTACAGCAGGCAGTAACTGTTACTGATGAAGATACTGCAGAGACCCTAGCAGCTAAGGTTCTTGTAGTTGAGCATTGGTTGATTGTAAAAGCCGTTGCACTATTTTGTGATGGGAAGCTTACGATACAGGGTAGAAGGGTGAAGATTCTATAAGAGGAGTGATACCATGATAAAAAGAGCTTTAATTAGCGTTTCTGACAAGACTGGAATAGTAGAATTTGCAAAGAAGCTGGTACAAAATGGAGTAGAGATAATATCTACCGGAGGTACAGCAATAGCATTAGAGCAAGCGGGGATTAAGGTGATTGGAATCTCAGAAATCACAGACTTTCCAGAGTGCTTGGATGGGAGAGTAAAGACACTTCATCCAAGAATACATGCAGGCTTGCTGGCTATGAGAGATAATCAAGAACACATGAGTACCTTAAAGGAATTTAATATTGAAACCATAGACTTAGTAGTTGTAAATCTTTATCCTTTTAGAAAGACTATCGAAAAACAAAATGTAGCTCTGGACGAAGCGGTAGAAAACATTGATATCGGCGGACCATCCATGCTTCGTGCAGCCGCTAAGAATTATAAATATGTTACTGTAGTAATTGACCCATTAGATTATAATAAGGTTATTGATGAGCTAGAACAGCAAGGTGATGTATGCTTAGATACTAAATTTAAATTTGCGGCTAAGGTATTCGCTCATACTGCAAGCTATGACTGCTTGATAGCAAATTATTTATGGGACAAAGCGGGGCTTGAGCAATATCCTGAAACTATAACTATGACCTACGAAAAACTTCAGGACTTAAGATATGGAGAGAACCCACATCAGACAGGAGCCTATTACAAAGAAATGCTGCCTGTAAAGGGCGGTTTGGTCAATGCGGTACAGCTTCATGGAAAGGAGCTTTCCTTCTGCAATTTAAATGATGCTAATGGTGCAGTACAGGCTCTAAAGGAGTTCAAGGAGCCGGCAGCTGTAGCAGCGAAGCATTCCACTCCATGCGGAGTAGGTGTTGGAGAAGACCTATTTGAAGCTTACATAAAGGCATTTAATGCAGACCCTGTATCAATATTTGGGGGAATAGTTGCACTAAATAGAACTGTAGATGTAAAAACTGCTGAGGAAATAAATAAAATTTTTATTGATATTGTAATAGCACCTTCTTATACTGAAGAGTCTCTGGAAATACTCAAAAGAAAAAAGAACATAAGAATAATGCAGCTTCCAGATATAGAGTACATTGAACAAGGCAAGCTTGATATAAAGAAGGTAAACGGAGGCATTTTACTGCAAGAAGAGGATCAAAAGGATTTTGATATGCAGGAGCTTAAATTTGTTACAGAGCAAAAGCCAAGCGAAGAAGTTATGAAGGATTTGATGTTTGCTTGGAAGGTTGTAAAGCATGTAAAATCAAATGCCATAGTAATTGCAAAGGAAAACACGACATTAGGTATAGGCGGCGGTCAGGTCAACAGGATATGGCCTACAGAAATGAGTCTTCAAAGAGCAGGAGAGAAAGCAAACGGAGCAGTATTGGCATCAGATGCCTATTTCCCATTTAATGATG
>JBAVGO010000022.1:0-1906 GCA_049684915.1 Lutisporaceae bacterium
CCTCTATACATTTGCTCACTACTTCTTTGTTGTAGTATTCTTCCTCTACCTCGGTGGTTATGAATTTCTTTCTTACTATCTTTTTTCTTATTTCTCCCATTTCGCCTATATTAAATATTATTCCCAGCTGGGCTTCCGATACTTCTATTATTCTTCCTAGAAAGTTAAACAGCTTTTCTCCTTTACTTATGTCTATACTCCTTTGAAGCTCCAGTACCTCCAGCATCGTCTCTACTTTTCTTTGGTCTTCTACCAGATTTCCCGATATTATTCCTGCCAGCTTATCTATTCTCTTCGTTGTCTTTGACATGTCTTCCTTGTACAGACAGCTGAAATTCTTCCCATTTTCCTTTGCATAATACAACGCTTGGTCTGCCTTTTCTATCAAGTCCTTTGCCCATGTACTGTGCGTCGGATAGGTGGATACTCCCACGCTTATTGTCAGCGGATTATGTAGCCCTAACAGCCTTGCATTTTCTACTTTCTTCCTTAGCTTCTCAGCTACGTTTATCCCTTCTTCTTCTCCTGTGTTGGGCAACAGTATTATTATTTCCTCTCCCCCATATCTCGCTGCTATGTCTCCTTTTCTTAGAGCATTTAGTATCGTTCCCGATACTCCTTGTAGTATCTCGTCTCCTCTTTGGTGCCCAAATCTGTCATTCACTGTTTTGAAATTGTCTATGTCTATCATTATTACACTAAATTCCATGCCTTCTTTTTCACCATAGTCTATCTCACTTTGCAGTGCTGTCTCAAAGTATTTTCTTGTATACAGCTTTGTTAGCTTATCTACGGTTGAGACTATCTTCAGATTGTAATTGTCTACCAATATATACGCAACCTTGCCTAGCAGCTTGCAAAAGTGTATGCTTTCTTGTGTGAAGTTGTTTATTATACTGTCTGTGTCCAGATATATATATCCTATTATATTACTTTCATTTTGCTGCTTTTGCTTTCTTCTTTCTTTTAATAGTCCTAGTTCGTCCTCATCCTTTGTTCCTATTATGGGTATGCAGAATACCGCTGTTATTTCCTTTGGTATTAAGATATCCCCTTTGTTATTGTTGTAGTCGAAGACATCTGTTACTATTATACTGTCCTTCTTTTGTTTTACTTGTTCTATTACATATTTGTAGAAAGAGGTTTCTGAGTATCTGTTGTAGCTTGCCAATATGTCCAGGTTATCCTCTTCATCTAGTATTGCTATGAAGGCGTTCTTTGCCTGGGTTATTTCTGTACACAAATCTACTATGTTTTTTATGTTTTCTATATTGTTTTCACTAAACTTAATTATCAAGTCTCTTATCTTGTTTAACAACTTGTTATATGTTCCTGCATCTACCTTTGCTTCCGATACTTCTTCCCCTTCTCTATATATGTCTATATAGTTTGTGTAGTCAAAATATTTGTCCAGGTTTTGCAGTGTTATTTTGTTTGTATCCTTTTGTACGTCAAAGTTTATCCCCTTACTTTTCATTATCATTTTTGAGATATCTCTTAATCCTTCTTTTACCGTGTTTCTGCCATGAGATAGTACAAATGTAGTTTTGTATTCATCAGGTACATTGTGTACCAGCTTTCTTAGTATATTCAAGGCTGATATGTAGTACTTTAACGCATCTTGATATTCTTTTCTACTTTGGTATGTTTGTGCTATTGCTTTATATATTTTCCACTTAATTTCTAGGTTCTCTATATTTTCCATGTGTGCAGCTGCCTGAATAAGCTTTATCTGCTTATCCTCTTCGTTGCTTGTTATGGCATCTATATATTGATATTCTACCTTTAGTATGTCTGTTTCTATCTTATCAACATAGCTTAGTCCAAGCTTCATAAATGCTCTTGCTTCCTCATAGAATTCCTTGCTGGCATATATTTCTGCTAGTTGAAAGCATGCCACACGCCC
>JBAVGO010000023.1:0-2597 GCA_049684915.1 Lutisporaceae bacterium
GGTATCATGTAGTCAGGTAGATCCTTAGCTAGGTGTTTTCTTATTTCTTTTGCTGTCAGTTCTTTTTTCACTGCAATATAAGCACAAAGATACTTATCTCCTACCTCGCCCTTTGCAACTACCACTACTTGTTTTATTGCATCATAACCCAAAAGCTTATTCTCTATTTCTCCAAGCTCTATTCTATAGCCTCTTATTTTCACCTGATGATCTACCCTTCCTAAGAATTCGATATTTCCATCAGGCAACCATCTTGCCAAGTCTCCGGTTCTGTACATTCTGGATTCTTGCTCAAAGGGATTGTCTACAAACTTGTCTGCTGTTAATTCTGGTCTGTTTAAATAGCCTCTTGCCAACCCATCTCCTGCTATACATAGCTCTCCTACAACTCCTATTGGCTGCAAGTTGTTGTATCTGTCTACAATGTATGCCGTTGAATTGCTTATTGGTTTTCCTATTGGCGGAAGCTCATATATATCACTTTCGTAATTTACTACATATGTTGTCACTACATGAGTCTCTGAAGGACCGTAGTGATTATGTAAATGCACATTTTTCTCTCTTAGATATTTTTTTAGTTCATCTGAAACTATCAGTTGTTCACCTGCAACTATAATATGCTTTATGCTATTTGATAAATTTTGTATATACCTTGGTTGACTTACTATATACTTAAAATATGCAGTTGCCATAAATATTACTTCAATTCTTTTTTCCTCTATAAACTTAAGTAGTTTATTTGTATCCTTTCTTGTCTCACTTATTGGTATATAAAGCTCACCTCCACATAAGAGTGTGGAAAATGTCTCCTGACAGAATACATCGAAGCTAATAGTTGTAAATTGTAATACCTTTGTTTTAAAATTTGTATTTGTTTTTTGGTATTCAAAATTTATTAAGTTATTTATGGTTTTATGTTGTATTAAAACTCCCTTTGGCTTTCCGGTACTACCTGAGGTATATATTGCATATATTAAATTTTCTACGTTATTTATATTTTTAAGATTATTTTTAAATCCTTGATATACATTTTTATCATCTAGAAATATCATTTCCAGATTAATGTACACTCTATCCTTGAATACTAATTGCGTAAGCAATATTGCTGCTCCGCTGTCCTCTAGCATATACTCTATTCTATCCTGCGGATATTCGGGATCTATTGGAAGGTAAGCTCCCCCAGCTTTTAAGATACCCATTATACCTACTATCATCTCTAAAGATTTTTCTATCATTATTCCTACTATATTATCAGGACCTACTCCCTTATCGATTAATACTCTAGCCAGCTGATTCGATTTCTCATTTAGCTCTCTATAGGTAAGCTGCTTATCTTCATACACAACTGCTATGTTATCAGGAGTCCTCTCTACCTGTTCTTCAAACAGCTGGTGTATTGTCTTGTCCTTTGGATAGTCTGCTTTTGTATTGTTGAAGTCTATTAATATTTGCTGTCTTTCTTCTTCCGTCAGCATCTCTACTTCCGATAGTTTAATATTTATATCTTCTGTCATTACTTGTATAATGTTCTTTAAGTGTTTGTACATTCTTTCTATTGTAGCCTTACTAAATAATTTCGTGCAGTATTGTATTCCTATACTTATGCTATTTCTCAGCTCGACTGCATTCACGATCATATCAAATTTAGCTATTCTATTCCCTGACTTATATGGGCTTATCTTTATACCTTCTACTGATACTTCTCCCATGTCTGTATTCTGCAATACAAGCATTACATCAAACAATGGATTCCTACTAAAGTCTCTTGATACATTCAACTTCTCCACCAGCTCTTCAAACTGATAGTCTTGATTCTCATATGCTCCTAATGCATTTTCCTTTACTTCTCTTAGGAACTCTTTAAACGTCTTTTCTCCACTTGGATAGTTCCTCATTGTTAAGGTATTTACAAACATTCCCATGATATTCTCTAGATCCGCATGAGGTCTTCCTGCTATCGGACTTCCAACTATTATATCTTCTTGTCCACTATACTTGGACAAAAGTACATTAAAGCTACTTAGTAATACCATATACATGGTACTGCCTGTAGCCTTTGCTATTTGTCTTAACTTATTTGTCAGCGTTTTGTCTATCTCAAATTCTATAGTATCTCCCTCAAAGCTTTGTAACGCTGGTCTTTGGTAATCCGTAGGAAGATTTAGTACAGGTATTTCTCCTTCAAATTGCTTTAACCAGTACTCTTCCTGAGCCTTTATCTTCTCTGATTTGAACAGCTCATTCTGCCATTCTGAGAAATCCTTGTATTGTATCCTTAGTGGTGTTAGTTTTTCTCTTGCATATGCTTTTGAGAATTCCTCCACTAGTATTCCCATGGATACTCCATCAGATATTATGTGATGCATGTCAAACATCAATATATGCTTATTAGACTGCACTTTAACAATCCCTACTCTTAAAAGTGGTGCTTTAGATAAGTCAAAGGCTCTTACGAAACCTTTTACTATCTCTTCTATTTTTTTATCTTCTGCCTTATATTCTTCTATCTCAAATTTTACTTTCTTTTGTACTTTCTGTATTAATGCTTCTTCTTCTACTTCAAAGCTGGTTCTTAATGCTTCATGTCTTTGTATTAG
>JBAVGO010000024.1:0-2716 GCA_049684915.1 Lutisporaceae bacterium
CTTTATAGCAAAAAGATCGGAATCGTCTCTTTCATCTCCAGTGAGTGTGATTTTCAATGTACTTGTATCTACAATAGTAGTGTTTTTATTGTAATCACTAACAAAGTATATTTTATCCTCTGCAGGACTTAGGTAAAAGGTAGGTGTATTTAGCTGTATTGTTTTTTTGCTTTCTGAGTTTGGATTGAATTTTACAAGCAAGTACCTATGTGAGCTGGTAAAGTCCGGATTAACTGTTGTATATATAATATCTCCGGTAGATTTCATTATTCGAGCATTATAAATTGATCCTGTGTCCAGTGATTTACTTTCTAGAGTTTCTAAATTGAGTATATTTAGACTGCTTTGACTTTGCTTAGTATAAATAAGGTTTATGTTGTCAGAATCAAGAAATATACCATTGGCAAGACTTTTAAAGGATTTATTATCAAAGCTATAAAGTGCAATCATGTCGTTATACTCATCATTTTTCATTTGTACTATATATGTTCCAGCATTATCAAATCTTTGCTTGATGAAGGGAGTATAGGTATCTACTACAAAGGGGATAAGCTGTTTTGAAGAGATATCAAAATCCATTCTCTGGTTTATAAGAAGCTTTTTGGAGTCCTTTGACCAGCATAATGTGTCATATGCATAATAGTTTTTGCCTTCAATAATTTGCTGTACCTGCTTTGTGTTAGTATCATATATATATATATTGCTATATCCGTCGATAAATGCGAATAGCTTTCCTGTATCATCAAACATAAAGTCTTTTAAAGTCATAAACTTACCCAAAGACTTCTTATCATTATTTTTAGTATCCACCGCATAGAGGTTGATTGGTTGTATCATATTTCCAGTAATTACTTTGCTGTTTATATCATCTGTTTCTTTGCTTTCTAAAAACTCAATAGCAATAACTATTCCTGTATCTGCTGAAAGTGATAGAGGAATAAGCTTGGAATCAAGCTTTTTAAGTATTTCTGCATTCTTCTCAATACTTATCTTTTGAGGCATGACGTTAAAATTAAATGAGGAATTCTGCGAAGCTCTAGCATTATCGTTATTGTGGTTCTCTACAATGACCAGCTGTCCCTGTTTCACGCTACAGCTTACAGCAAGCATAGAGATTAGAAAAATTATAATAATTTTGTTTAGTTTATTCATAATATCACCTTATACTTTATAGCATAATTTCTATTTTAGTTCCTTTATCTTTAACACTTTCTACGTTAATAGTACCATCATGCTTTGCTACTATCTCTTTAACAATAGAAAGCCCTAAGCCCCAGCCTTCGATTTTGCTGTTTCTTGATTTATCAACCTTGTAGTAAGGTTCAAAGATAGATTCGAGGTTTTTGGGATCAATACCACAGCCAAAATCCTCCACAATAAGCATAACTTTATCTTTTTTCTTTAGTGTAATATCAATAAGCTCTGATTTACTATACTTGATACTGTTATCAATTATGTTTATAAGAAGCTGTTTGAACAAATCTGGATCTACTGAGTAGATGGTATGTTCCAGCATAAGACGAAAACTGATGTTGTACCTTTTTGCCTTATAATACATAGAGTCACAAACTTCTTCTATAAGATGCTTTACGTCTGTATCCTGCTTATTTATCTCCATGTCAAACCTTTTTAGTTTTGATAGTTCTAAGAGGCTTTCCACCATCTTAAGCATTCTCTTACCTTCGGTATCAATATGGAATAAGCTTCTATCCTTAACCTCTTCATCGTCAGTTTTCCATAGGAGATCTGTATATCCCAATATAGTAGTTAGCGGAGTTCTTATTTCATGTGTAAAGTTATCGAAAAAGCTTTTCTGCTTTTCTTTTTCGTAATTCAGCTTTGTAATCATATCGTGTATGTTATCTGCCATTCCATTGAAGGTCTCAGATAGCTCCCCGACTTCATCCTTCGTGGTTACAACTGCCCTTGAGGTAAGATCTCCCTTTGAGAACTGCTTAGTAATGGAATTCAGAGCCTTAATCGGATATATAATCATATTTGAGATAGCTGTGCCTACCAATATTATAATTATAGAGGCTAGAAGGCCAGTAAATATAAACATCTGAATGGTTTCCTGTTTCATTTGATCAGCCTCAGATAGACTATATATGAAAGCTACGGAGTAAGTGTATTTATCATGAATAACTACAGGAGTTGCGTAATACAAGGTACGATTTGGTCCTTTGCTTATATAATAAGCACTATTTTTTTGGAAGGTCTGAGCAACCTCAGGACGTATTTTAAAGTTTTCGTCAGTAATGTCTTCTGAGTCTCCTAAGGGCTGACTCCCATAAAAAATCTGAACCCTACATTTCACCGTTCTTTCTAGAAAGGCGGCTAAATAGTTGGCGTTGGACTCCATCAGAGCTGGCACATCAAATATGCTTCTAGCATTATTATTTACATATTGTTCTATGTAGATAGAGGCGTATTCTCCTTGACTTTGCAGATACTGCAAATTTGTATGAAGGTTATAATTATCTGTAATATTAGAAATTATTAAGCCCAAAACAATGAGCATTATAAATATCGTACCGATATTGAGCAGAATAATTTTTTGTTTCAGCTTCATATATTAACCTCAGTAACCTCAAATTTATAACCAATGCCAAAGATTGTTTTTACATAAGAATTACATTTGCCAAGTTTTCTCCTGAGACGTTGTACGTGCATATCAACGGTTCTGCTGTCACCTATAAATTCATAGCCCCAAACC
>JBAVGO010000025.1:0-25221 GCA_049684915.1 Lutisporaceae bacterium
GATGTTTTTTATCATTTGAGACATACTTCGTACTTCATCAATCAGATAAGGGATATAGCTTATCAGGTCACCGTCAGCATTTTTTACTAGTGTTTTTTCAGTACTTATGCTGCTGTTTATATTATTCTTAATTCTGTCTTTGAAATATGGCAAATTAATATTATATTTATAATCTATAGTAAAATAAGTCTTTTTGATAATCCAATATTTGCCCTTGCGATTTCTAAAATATTCAATTAGTTGAATAAGCTCGTTGGCAGGTATAACACTGCTGAGCTTTTTATTCCAAATCTTTTGTTCCTTATTAAGAGCATACTGATAAAAGCTATTATCTAAAATCCATGATAAATAAATTATAGAACCTTCAATATGAAAGTAAGGTGATACTTTCATCTCTGTATTAATTTTGTCGACACAACAAAATTCAAAATCTTTATCGCTGCCTTCTTTTTTAACATAGTAGAATATAGCTGAAGCCTCATCCTCGTATGTATAGCATAGAAGATGAAGTAGACTATCTTCATATAAAATACTAAGTATAATATCTTTTTTAAAAAGTGTTGCTACTACTTTTTTCTTCCAGCTCTCATCTAGATTGTCAAACCAACAATAGTTAATCAAGTAGTTACTTCCATCAAACCATTCACAGACAATGTGAAGAGCTCCTTCCTTAGACATTATAGAAGAATAGGAGGAGTTAATATCTTCTGCGTACATTTCACATATATTATTTTTCTTCCATGTATTGTTTGCATAATTTGAGTCAGAGTCACTAGATTTATATAAGTGATAAATATTATAAAAGTTAGCAATTGTCATTTCCTTTGCATATATTATACTAAGAGTTTTATTTATTCCAAATAAAGATAGAAGCTTTATGTTGCCACTACCTTGAATGCTTAAAGTATGCTCTAGCTTCCACTCACCCTTAATATAAACAAAGAGAAATACTCTTTTCTCTTTGTTCTGACAAGCAACATAAACTCTATCTTGTAAATCTATAGCTACTAAGAAATTATCAATAACATTACTTGCAATTATTGTATCCTTACTTACTCCGTCCTTTGAGACTTCCTTACAGTATATAGAAGTGTCTGAATAGTATAAAAAGTACTTATTTCTTAATGAATCTTCAATAACTGATTTAAAACTTGGCTGCATAGTTTTTCACCATCCTTCAAACTAAGATAAGTAATCTCTAAATATATGTTTATATTTAATATTTATGACATTTATAAATAAAAATGATAAAAATATTTAATACAACTTTCACAAAAATGATTACATTCCCATATTATAAACTAGAAGCTAATAGCTAATATAAAGTTTAGGAGGGTGAGAATATATGCCATTACCAACCATTCCTTGTGCAGGTACAATTTCTGTTAATGTAACTACTTCTACTGGCACATGTGAAAGAGACTTAATTCTTGAATGTCTTAAGGTTAAAAAGGTATTTGATGAGTTCGCATTAAGAGATTGCGTTGAAGGTATTAAATTTGAATTAGATTGTGTGCCAGCAGGAAGGATAATTCAACCAAGACTAATACTAAAACACTGTGAAATTTCAAATGTAGAAATTAAAGATGTATCAACAAACACCTTAGCAATACTAAGATTTAGTGGAAAATGCTGCTGCAAAGTATTTGGTAAGGATGAGAGAGGCCGCTTAATTAGAATGAAAGTTGTTGACATACCAGAGAATGACAATAACCTATCAATCGGTGATGAAGGCGAATTATGCTTCAACTTTAACGTAAGAAGAGAGTTCCCAGATGCTACACAAGAAAATTTTGAAAACCTGCTTCATTTCTTAGACGAAGGCAGATTTGAGCTTCAATGCTTCACTGAAGCAGTAATAGACGAATTTAACAATGAAACTGAATGTGAACTACTAGTTACAAACCTAGGGATTTTTATGGCAGTTAAGTTTGATGCAGAGGTTCAAGTTTGTGTACCGGTACTTGGATACTGTGAAGTTGAAGAGGTACTTCCTATTGAAGAAAGCTTCTGTGAGAGGTTTGAGTTTGAAGATCTACCATCCTTTAACCCAGCTCAACTAGATGTTGCTATAACACCATATAACACTATATAACTCATAATAAACAGTATGATTAAATCTGACATGCAAGTAAAAGAGTTGATGGCAATGCATCCTAAAACTAGACCAATAATTGCTCATTATGGGTTAACTAATATTGGTTGTGGCTGAGGGGGGCGAGGTGGCTTAACCATTCAACAGGCTGTTGAGTTAAAGAAACTAGACTTAAAAAAGATTATGGATGAGCTTGAAAAAAGAATAAGTGAATAAATAGCTGGTCTAAACCAAGGTTTAGACCAGCTATTTATTTAGAATATCTTAGTAGTCCAGGTTTCACAGTTCCAGACCTCTGTTACTATATCTGTATAGAATTCAGGTTCATGAGATATTATTAGTATATTGCCTTTGTATGCTATAAGTGCACGCTTAAGCTCTGCCTTAGCATCGACATCAAGGTGGTTAGTAGGCTCGTCGAGTACAAGTAGGTTGGTTCCTTTGTTTATAAGCTTACAAAGCCTTACCTTAGCTTGTTCCCCACCACTTAGCACCATAATCTTACTCTCTATATGCTTTGTAGTTAAGCCGCATTTAGCTAGGGCTGCTCGTATCTCGTATTGACTGTAGGAAGGGAAGTCTTGCCATACCTCTTCAATACAAGTCTTATAATTAGAATCCTTTATTTCCTGTTCAAAATAACCTATATATAGATAATCGCCTAGCTCTGCTTCGCCTGATATAGGTTTTATTTCACCTAATATACTTCTTAGCAGTGTTGTTTTTCCAAGACCGTTAGCTCCTACAAGAGCAACCTTTTGTCCTCGCTCCATAGTAAGGTTTAAAGGCTTAGAAAGTGGCTCGTTATATCCAATTATCAAATCTTTTGTTTCAAATACTAGCTTGCCTGTAGCACGAGCTTCTTTGAATTTAAATTCAGGCTTTGGTTTGTCTTTAGATAATTCTATAACTTCCATCTTATCAAGCTTCTTCTGCCTGGACATTGCCATATTTCTAGTAGAAACTCTTGCTTTATTTCTCGCAACAAAGTCTTCCAGCTCTGCAATTTCTTGTTGCTGTTTTTTATAAGCTGATTCTATTTGTTGCTTTCTTGCCTCATGTACCTGTAGGAAATTGTCATAATCACCTACATACCTGTTCAACTCTAGATTTCCCATGTGATATATAAGATTTATAACACTATTTAGGAAGGGAATATCATGAGAAATTAGTATAAATGCATTTTCATAATCGTTCAAATATCTCTTAAACCATTCTATGTGCTGTTCATCAAGATAGTTTGTAGGCTCGTCTAAAAGCAGTATATCAGGCTTTTCAAGCAGAAGCTTTGCAAGCAATACCTTTGTTCTTTGACCACCGCTTAAATCATTTACATCCTTATCTAAGCCTATATCCACCAAGCCAAGACCTCTAGCTGTTTCTTCAACCTTTGAATCAACAATATAAAAGTCATTATGTGATAAAATATCTTGTATATTTCCTGATTCGTCCAAAAGCTGTTCTAGTTCTTCAGGAGTAGCTTCTGCCATTTTCTCAAACATTTGATTCATCTCAGCTTCAAGGTCAAAAAGATACTTAAATGCACCTTTCAAGACATCTCTAATGGATAAACCCTTTTCTAATACCATATGTTGATCGAGGTAGCCGACTCTCACACGCTTTGACCATTCAACTACGCCTGCATCAGGCTCAAGCTTGTTTGTAACTATATTCATAAATGTTGATTTACCTTCACCATTGGCACCTACAAGGCCGATATGTTCACCCTTAAGAAGACGGAAGGACACATTGTTGAAAATTGCTCGGTCGCCAAAGCCGTGGCTTAAATTCTTAACGTTTAGTATACTCACTGGTTTCTTCCTTTCTATATGTTTCGTGCTAAACATTTTTTATTCTTCAAATAGCACGAAATCGTTTTCCTATGTTGATAAATCGCACAAAACACAAATTTACTTTATATAAAAATTTTAGTGCGATTTATATAACAATCAAAATATAACATTCAAATACATACATTATTGATTATATACAAAAAATCAAAGGTTTCATATAGATATATTTTTAAATATACAAATATATCTATATGATAACCATAAATCAAAACATAAGTAAGCAATAAAATATTCCATATAATATGGCATTTGCATATATTGAAGTAGTAAAGCAAGAGATTTGTCAGAATTTGCTATTGCCTTGGAAATAATTCTAATTACTATAAAATGGTGGAGGTTATTATGAATGCCAGTATAATAATACCAAGCTATAATGCCTCTGAAAGATTGTTTTACAACTTGATTTCTTTATGTGAGCAGAGCTGTTCTAAGGAGCAGTTTGAAGTAGTTGTAATTGATAATGGCTCAACAGATGAAACTTGGTCAATGCTGAATGAATTTGACAATAGCTTCAAGCTAAAAAAAATCAGATTAAAAAATAATAGGGGCAGAGCTTTTGCTAGAAACATAGGCATATTAGAAGCCTCAGGAGATATTATTATTTTTTGTGACAGTGACATGATTTCAAGCAGAAGCTTTGTAGAGGAGCATATCAAAGAACATTGTAGAGAGAACATAGCAGTGTGTGGAACTAGCTGGGACAAAATCTATACTTATTTTTACCGAGGATTTTCGAGCTGCTTAGACAAGAATTATAAAAGCCTTTCTTATTTATATGAAACTGAAATTCGAGTCAATAAGCTTCCTGATAAAGCTTGCTTGATTGATAAGAGCTCTATAATTGATGAATCGTATAAGAAGTTTGTTTTTACTTACGCAATACAACAGCATGGCTATGACAAGATATTAGAAAGGTATGGTCAGGAGCTTACTGACTATAGCTTTCCTTGGAGCTTCTTCATAACAAATAATTGCTCAGTTAGTAGAGAGAATGTAGTAAAAGCAGGTCTGTTTGATGAGCAATATGAAGGATGGGGCTGTGAGGATTTAGATTTAGGGTATCGTCTATATAAAAATGGCTGTGAGTTTATGAAAAAGGAGATTAAAAGCGTTCACCAGGAACACCCGATTAATAAGGTTGATGATGGAATTAAGAATATATACTATTTTAGTGAAAAATATGATACTTCAGATATACTGTTGTTTTACTTTTCAAAGCTTAGCTCCATAAATAGAAGCTCTATAAATCAAATAGTAAAGGAAATAAGCTTGCTGGAGACTAAAAATGAAAATCTACAGCTGCTGGAGCTTTTTAAAAATATGCTTAAGCTTCTTAGAGATAGAACCTATATGAAGTATCGAGACAATAAGAATTATATAAAGTTGAGCAAGTCTGTAAGAGAGCAGCTTATTGTAAATAGAGCTGAAATATTGGCAGATTTGCAGGCTATAAGCTTTAAATATGATTGTAAAAATATTGCAGCTGCATTTGAGAAGCTGGCAATGCAGCTATATAAAATAAAACTCAATGTAAAGCTATTGAGAGGAGAGAAGCTATGAAACATTACTATTATTCCATATACAGAAAGGATTATTTGTATAAGGGAATTGTACTATATGAGTCCATGAAAAGACATGATGGAGATTTCAAGTTTTTCTTGATATGTATGGAGGAAGAGTCTGTAGAGCTATTAAAAAAGCTGAAGCTTATAGACTTGATACCAATCAGTATAAAAGAAATAGAAGAGTATGATAAACGCATACCAGAGCTAAAGGGACAACGAGGGGAGAAGACATATATTTGGACTGCTAAAGCATCAGTGCCCTTATATTTGTTTGATCGCTACAAAGACATGGATCACGTAATATGGGTGGACGGAGATACAGAATTCGTGTCAGATTCAGAGCCTATATATGAGCAGTGGGGAGATAACTCTGTACTTTTAACTGAGGAAAAATTCGATGGAGAGTATGAATACCTGGGACACATAGTTGGCTTTTATAATACAGGTTTTATGGGTTTTAAGAATGATGAAATAGGCAGAAAAGTCCTAAACTACTTTAAAGAGAGGTTACAGGAATGGAAAAACTCTGAGGAGGAGCAAGGCAACTGGAACGATCAGTTATATGTAGATGATTGGACAGAAAGATTCCAAAGTATAGGAGTCATAAATCACAATGGAATTAACTTAACACCCTTTATTGCTAGCAGAATAAATAATGAACAAAAGGGATTTGTTAACATTAGAGAGGGTAAGCCCTATATTAAGGATACACCTATTGTATTGTATCATTTCATGGCATTAAAGTACTATGATGGAAATGAGTTTGACTTATGCTACTATTGGATGAAATTTGATATACAGACTATAAAGAAACTATATATTCCATATTTCGATAAGTGCAACGAAGCTTATGCAAGAATAAGAGCTATAGAGCCAGATTTCTATCCATGCATGTCAATCAGAGGGAAGTATATAGGCAATTATTTTAATTTTGCAATAAATAGTACAAAAACAGAACTCGATATCTGTACTATTACAAGCTTTAACCAGTTGCCACAAATATTATCTCTATATGATTCGATAAAGAAGTATAATATCAGCTTCAAGATGTGGGTTTGCTGTGAAGATGAGCGTGCTTATAACATGCTAAAGACCTTAGGCCTACATGAAATTCAGCTCTTTGAACCTTCTAACCTTATAGAAGATTATCATAGCTTTACTCAAGCTCAAGCTGGGTATCAAGCCAATAGGGAGCTTTTAAAAGCTAGGCTAGTTAATCTGATAACATTAAATAACTACAGTGTTGAAAACATTCTATATGTTGATTGCAATTGTTACTTTCATCAGAACCCAAGCTGTATTTTAGATATGTTAAAAAGGAAATCCATATTACTTGTTCAGGATAGAGCTTTAGGAAATGAAGCAAATATCACAAGCACTGTTATAGGCTTTCATAGAGACAAAACAGCCATGAACTGCATATTCTACTGGGTTGAGGAAACTAAAAAATGGCTAATCAATGGATTTTGTGCGGTGGATGAAGTTAATCATATAAATAGTTGGAGTCAAAAATACAATAATGTTAATGTGGTGAAAAATCCTGCATTTTTATTAAGTGATAAAATACTGGAACATGTAAAGATAAAAAAATTAAAAGATCGGATATTTGTAAATAATGAGCAGTTAATACTTTACAAATATAAATTAACCAATGTAAATGAAAACACAATAAATAGTATAGTAGAGCAAATAATTGAATCGTCAACAGCAAGTAAAAAACAGCTATATTTGCCATATATAAAAAGTATTCGCCACAATATAGATATACTACAGAAAGTTAATCACAGCTATACTTCGCTTTGAAGGGGGAGGAATCAAGTGAAGCATTACTATTGTTCTGCATTTAGTGGAGCCTATAGTTATCAAGGCTTGGTGTTGTATGATTCATTAAAAAAGCATGATAACCTTTTTACAGTATTTTATGTATGTTTGGATAATACAGCTTTTGAAATTTTGTCAACTCTACGCTCAGAGAATATTGTAGTTATTAAAGTTGAACAAATTGAAGCTTACTTTGAGGAATTAAAGAGTATAAAAGATACTAGAGCAATACACGAGTATGCTTGGACAATAAAATCTTCAGAAATGCTCTATATTTTAGAAAAGTACAAAGAAGTAGATAAAATTATCTGGCTTGATGGAGATACTCAAATGCTTTCTAACCCTGAGGTTATTTTTGATGAGTGGGGAAATTACTCAGTGCTTTTAACTGAGCAATATTATACAGATAATCATGAGTCACTAATAAATCAATATGGAAAATTTCAAGCAGGTTTTGTGGGTTTTAAAAGAGACAATGCAGGTATAAAAGCTTTAAGCTGGTGGCGAAAAAAATGTATAGACTGGTGCTATAGCAAATTTGAGAAAGGAAGATGGGCAGATCAAAAGTACCTGGATAAAATACCTGAGCTTTTTCCCAATGTGTGTATAGTAAAGAATCTTGGCATCAATATGACTCCTTTTATTCTATATAGATTTAATTTTGAACAGCAGAAGTACTTGGAGGTCAGAAAAGATGAGCTGTATGTTAATAATATTAGGCTGGTTCTTTTTCACTACTATGGGTTTAGATATTTTGATGATTCAACCTATGATTTGTGCAGTTATTGGATGAAGTATACAAGAAGTACAGTTGAACTACTGTACAAACCGTATATCGAAAGCTGTAAAGCTGTAATAGAAGAAATTGAGGCTATAAAAACAGATTATAAGCTATTATGGAAAAACATAGATAGGTGTATCTCATGCAACTTTGATTTGTTAAGGAGTAATAACAGTGCTTACTTAGATATTGCCACTATAATTGATAAAAATACTGTGCAAGAAGGGCTTGCACAGTATTACTCACTAGAGGAGCATTGCCATAGCTTTTATTGGTGGGTATGTTGTATGGATATTTATAGCTTTGATGTTATGAAAAGTTTAAAGCTTCCAAATACAACAGTGACGTACATTGGTAATGTAGTAAATGGAGTTTTTAAAAATCAAATTTCTGTAAAGCTGGAACGAAACATTATAGAAAGAATCAAAGCATACTTTTTTCATTACTTACTAAAAAATAATTATTCAATTAATAGGCTTCTATATTTAGATAGTGGATTTTATTTATTTGGTGATGTAACTGATGCGTTCAATAATATTTATGACTACAAAGCATTGTTATTTACACAGTATGCGAAAGGCAGAAGTATGCTAAGTATCAATTTTGATTTTGATATTGTAGGTTTGATTAACTGTAAAGAGACAGTTGATTTCCTACAATTTTGCATAGATAGACCTAAAGGCATATTTAATCTTAATCATATGATATCTAAATATTTGTACGCTTTTACTGTGGGTACTACTGAATACAATTGTTCTCTAGATGATATAAAATATAACAAGCTTCAAATGAGGAATGGAAGAATATATATATATCAAAGTCCCTTAAGAGCTTTTAATTTTAATAAAAATGAAGGACTCAAGGGCAGCAATATTAATGCTAACAGAAGGGTTAAGCATTATATATATAATCAAATATATGAACCTTATAACAAAGCACTAGCTAGAGCCATGCTTGCTGTAAAAGGTATAGGGGAGGTTAGAAAATGAATTTAATACAAGGACAATTTAAAAATTCAAATATTATAGTTACAGGTGCTAATGGTTTTATTGGCTCGCATATTATAAAGAGAATGGTTGAAGAGGGAGCAAAGGTATCCATTATTGTTAGAGAAAGTTCTGATCTTTGGAGGATAGAAGAGCAGCTTCCATATGTCAATGTAATAAAGGGAGATATGAAGGACGAAGAAATAGTACAAAAATCAGTTATAGCATTAAAGCCTGATTATGTTTTTCATATGGCTGCTTATGGAGTTGATTTTAGACAGCAGGATTATGCAGAAGCGGCAAAATCCAATATACTTGGAACAATTAATTTATTAAATGCAATACGAAAGACAGGCGGTTGTAGTAAGTTTCTCTATTCTGGAACAAGTATGCAGTATGGGAATAAGGAAGGCATAATAACAGAAGAAATGAAACTCACTCCATCGAATATTTACGGAAGTACAAAGGCTGCAGCTACAATGATTGCACATCAGATTGCTGCAGAGAACGATATAAGCATTATTACCTTGATACCCTTTGGTGTTTTTGGCGAAAACGAAGGAAGTCATAAGTTTTTTCCACATATAATATTATCAATATTAAACAATGAGGATGTTGACCTAACATCCTGTGAGCAATATAGAGATTATTGCTATATTGAAAATATTGTAGATGGATTCTTATTAGCCGCTTTGGATAAAAAACATAATAATGCTATGTTCAATATTGGAAGCGGAAGAATTTATCAATTGAAATACTATGTAGATATGATATTTAAATTAATGGATACTAAACAAAAAGCTAGATATGGAGCTTTGGAATATAGAAAGAATGATTTGTGGTGTCCAGAGCCCAACGTAAGTGAAATCATGGATAAGCTAAAATGGGAGCCTCAAATATCCTTGGAGGATGGTTTACAGCGAACTATAAGCTGGTATTCTAATAACTTTAATAAATATAAGGGTAAGGGGAGATAAGGTTTGATGGATAATGTAATATTTGAGGATGTAAAAAGGATTTGCTCAGAAAACCAAGCACTTTTACAAAAGCTTGAGGCATCTACACTACTCATAAGCGGTGGGGGAGGCTTCTTAGGTTCTTATATACTGGATATAATTGATTACTGCAACAATAATATTTTTACTACCCCCTGTAAGGTAATATGTGTTGAAAACTTTATAACTGGAGTACCTGAAAGAATAAAGCATCTTATGAACAACCAGTATATTTCTATTGTAAATAAGGATGTCAGTAAACCTCTGGATATTACAGATAAGCTTGATTATATAATTCACTGTGCTGGCATTGCATCACCAACCTTTTATAGAAAATATCCCATAGAAACTATAGAGGTAAATGTCACTGGACTTAAAAATCTGCTTGAATTGGCAAAGATAAATAACGTTAAAAGCTTTCTTTATTTTTCTACAAGTGAAATTTATGGCAATCCAACCTCGGATAATATACCGACTCCTGAAGCCTATAATGGGAATGTGTCATGCACAGGACCCAGAGCTTGCTATGATGAATCCAAACGGTTGGGAGAGACCTTATGTGTAAACTATTATAATCAATACAATATCCCTATAAAGGTAGTTCGTCCCTTCAATGTATATGGACCGGGCTTGAGACTAGATGACAGACGTGTAATACCAGACTACTTTATGGATGCATTTAAGAAGAAGCATATAGTTATATATAGTGATGGCAGACCTACAAGAAGTTTCTGCTATATTAGTGATGCAGTAACTGGTTTCTTAAAAGCTTTTTTATCTCTGCATAATGGAGAAGCCTTTAATATTGGCAGCGATGAAAAGGAAATAAGTATGTATGAACTGGCGGAAATGGTTGCAGAGTCAGTAGGAGATGTTACTATAGAATATCAGGAAAGCCAAGAAAAAGGCTATCTGACTGACAATCCCCAAAGACGATGTCCGGATCTTTGTAAGGCGAAAAAGCTGCTTGATTACAAGCCTGCTGTATCCCTAAAGGAAGGACTATATAGATTGAAGGAATGGTATGTAAAGAACTATGATATTTAGTTCAAAACATTTAATTGGAGTTGATTAAATGGGAAAGGGTTATGAACTAATAGGTATAAAAACACATGTAGATTATAGAGGTCAGCTTAAAAAAATTGCAGTTAAGAGTATGCTTGAGCAAGGTCAAGAAATAGAAGAGGTATATGTGCTTTACTCAGAAAAGGGCATTGTAAGAGGGAATCATTATCATGAGAAAACAATTGAGTATTTTACTGTTTTATCAGGTGAAGCATTGATGGTATTTGGAGATATAAATCTAAAAGCGATAGAAACAAAAAAGCTAAAAGCTGATGACAATCAAGCTTTGAGAATAGACCCATATATAGTACATGCAATAAAAAATGAATCGGAGGAACCACTTATAGTATTGGCAGTATCACTTAAGGAATACAATGACGCTGACACTGATACTTTTCCTGTAAATATTATAAAGTAGAACATATTTTTTGCACCTCAAAGGGCTTGTTTGCATACCTTGTATTGAGATTAAAATAATTGAGGTGAAAGATTTGAAGGTGCTGATTTTATGCGGAGGTAAAGGACTTAGGATGAAAGAATTTACCGCTGACAGTCCAAAGCCCATGGCATTAGTGGATAAAAAGCCCCTGCTTTGGCATATAATGAAGCTATTTTGCTACTATGGATATAATGATTTTATATTGCTTCTTGGCTATAAAAGCGAGGTCATTAAGGAATATTTTATGGACTATGTTTGGAAAAAAAGCAGTTTTATTCTGGACAATATCAACGGAACAACAGATATACAATTGCTGGAAAATACAGAGCCATGGAGGATAACCTTTTTGGAGACTGGTGAAGACACCATGACAGGGGGACGTGTTAAGCAAGCAGAAGCTTATATCGGGCAAGATGATTGCTTTCTTACCTATGGTGATGGTATTGCAGATATAGATATAAATAAACTCTATGAGTTTCATAAGACAAAAGGGAAGCTTGCTACAGTCACAGGCATACAAAAAGATAGTCAATATGGCTTTATCAATATAGACGATGACATAGCTGCTTCTTTTACTGAGAAGCCAAAGCTTGATGGAATAATAAATGGCGGCTTTTTTGTTCTAAGTAGAGAAGCTTTTAAATACATTGATGATAACAGGGATTGTATTTTAGAAAGACAGCCCCTAAATAGACTAGTAGATGACAGACAGCTTGCAGTATATCAGCATAAAGGTTATTGGGCCGCTGCTGATACAATGAAGGATTTAGAAGTTATAGAACAGGAGTTAAAAAGCAATAGACCCTTTTGGTATGGTAAAAGCAAATATCTTATGTCTTTAGTTAAGGAGTAGATGAAATGAATATTTCTATTGTTGGAACAGGATATGTTGGCTTAGTGACAGGAGTCTGTCTAGCACAAAAAGGACATGAAGTAATTTGTGTTGATAAAAAGCCAGATGTAATAAAAAAGATAAACAATATGATATGCCCTATCTATGAGCCAAAGCTGCCTGAAATGCTTGAAGAAGTAGTAAAAAAAAAGAGGCTTATTGCCACATCTGATTTGGAGTTTGCTGTAAATAATTCTGATGTGACAATTGTTGCTGTAGGTACTCCTTTTAACTCTGGAGCTATTGACCTTTCTTATATAGAGACTTGTGTAAAGGAAATAGGAAGCATTTTGGAGGATAAGGAAGCCTATCATGTTGTTTGTATCAAAAGCACAGTAGTACCGTCTACAACAGATGGTGTTGTAAAGAAGCTTTTAGAAGAAACTTCGCAGAAGAAAGCAGGCTGTTTTGGACTTGCCATGAACCCAGAATTTTTGAGAGAAGGCTGTGCAGTAGACGACTTCATGAATCCCGACAGGATTGTGATAGGAGCATATGACGATAAGAGCTATGAGACTATGTCGAAAATATACAAGGATTGCTTTGAGACTCCTATTTTAAAGGTAAATTTAAGAACCGCTGAAATGATTAAGTATACCTCCAATTCTTTGTTGGCTACTATGATTTCTTTTGCAAATGAGGTGTCTAATATATGTGAAAGTATAGGGAGTATTGATGCAATAGATGTGTTTAACGGATTGATATTGGACAAAAGAATATCTATAAGAAACAAATCTAAGGTATTACTACCAGGCTTGGTACAATACCTTAAGCCTGGCTGCGGCTTTGGAGGAAGCTGCTTTCCAAAGGATGTAAAAGCTTTGGTAACGCATTCAATACAAAATAATTACAACCCAGAAATGCTGGAAGCTGTACTTAAGATAAATGAAATACAGCCTACAATTATGATAAAAAAATTGGAGGAGCTTATTGGTGATGTAAAAGATAAGAAAATTGCAGTATTAGGAATAGCCTTCAAGGCGGATACTGATGACATAAGAGAATCCCCTGCTTTAAAAATTATCAGGGAGCTGCTAGAAAAAGGCTCTGTAGTATACGCTACTGACCCACAAGCTATTGCAAATACTAAGAAAGAATTAAGAGGTATAGAAGGCTTGAAGCTTGTGAAAAATTATAGGGAAGCATTATGTGATGCTGATGCAGTTTTGCTTGTAACTGCGTGGGATATATATAAGAAGATAAAGCCTAAGGACTTCATAAAATTAATGAAAAGGGCAGTAGTAGTAGATGGACGTAGAATATACGATAAGAAGGAAATGGAAAAGTTAGATATAGTCTATTCTGGTATAGGAATAAACAATTAGTTAAATGATAAGATTAACAATTTTGTATCCATTGCATATATTATATTAAAAGAAAATACAACTTCTGCAGTCGGAAGAGCTTTCGGCTGCAGTTGATATAGAAAGGTACAGCTATATTCCATTTGGAATTTAGCTGTATCGCTTTTTTGTAGTTATAATTCATGAAGAACATGGAAATGGCTATATGACACTATTACATGAAAGATATGTCGAAAAATGTAGTATAGAAAAAATTGACATAAATACAAGTTTGTTCTACAATATTTTTACATGATTGTGCGAATGGAATAATAATACAATAAGTTATGTTCTAGGTTATACAAGATAAAGTGGCAAATCAACATTCTAGACAAAATATAATTGAAAGGCGGACAACCAATGACTGTTAGATTTCAGTTCAAATCAACTACATACCTAGATGTTAAAAGTATTTCTATAATCGGTTCTTTTAATGAGTATCATGAAGATAGAAATCCAATGACTAAATCTGAGGACTATTGGTATGCTGAAATTCCTTTAACATCAGGAGAACATTATTATAAATTCTTGATTAACAATGAATTTTTACTTAATGACCCTGAAGCAAATATGTACTTACCTCATGGAGAGGACGAGCTATGGTCAACTATCATTATTAACGAACAGGATCAGAGATTATATAACAACGAACAGTATTCTTTACATATCGACAGCTATGCGGTATCTAGCAGTATAACACCTGCTAATATAGGGGTAAATAAGAAGAATTTTAACTTAACTATGGATAAGAAGGTTGTCGTTCGCTTTGGTTTTACAGAAATAAAAGGACTTCATACAGTTACAACGCTTTGGTATAATTCTAACGGAAAGCTTCATGATGTATCAGAAAATATGTTGTTTTCAGATGAAACCGCACCAGACAAACCTGTTTTTCTTTGGTTCTGGTTAAATCTAGATGAAAAGGAGAGGGAATATCCAGAAGGAATGTGGACTGTAAAGCTTTTTATTGATGGAAGTTACATAATGGAAGATCAAGTAATGCTAACGCAAACATTTACTTATTCTTCTAAAGGACATATATATAATGTCTAGCCTGTCTAATGGATATTTGGATGGTGTGTTTTTATAATACAACTTAATGGAAGGAGTAACAAAATGGCAATAGCATATGGGGTAAGCTCAAGTAGAACAGCAATTAGCAGGAATACATCTATTTCGTCTACAAATAGGTCAACAAATACAGTCAATAATAATTCAAGGACTACAACATCAGTTTCAAGTACAAAGAATACATCAAAATCAAGTAGTAGCAGTGTTGTTTCAAAAGCTTCAACCAGCAAAAATACAAGCACTAGCTTCTTTGGGTCAATTGCATCTAGTATTTCTAAGACAGCTGCTACAATAAAAAATTCAGCTACGTCTACAGTTAATACTGTAAAAGCAACTACTGTAAGTGTAGGTAAAACAGTTCAAAGCACAGTGAAGAATGTTTCAAAAGCAGTTGAAAATACAGTTTCGGATGTGAAGAAAAATATTTCAACAACGGTAAATTCAACAGCAAAAAAGGTTGCAGATACAGCAAATAAAACTACAAATGCAGTAAAACAAGCGGTAACCTCAGTAGCATCTACGGTTAAGAATGCTGCAACATCAACGGTAAATACTGCAAAGTCAACTGTAGTAACAGTAAGTCAAAATGTAAAGTCCGCTGTAAAGAATGTAGCAACAAACACAGCAACAGCAGTTAGCAAAACGGTATCGAAAGTAGCTACAAATGTTTCTAGTGCAGTATCAAAGACAGCGAGCTCAATAAAACAAGCGGCAACCACGGTAGCATCTTCAGTAAAGAAAGCTGCAACATCTACAGTAAATGCTACAAAATCAACTGTAGTGACAGTAAGTCAAAATGTAAAGTCCACAGTAAAGAATGTAGTATCAAGCGTATCAAAGACAGCAACGAATATTGAGAAATCAATTGATAATTCTATAGATGTAGTTGGGGAAAAACTGAAAAAACTGGATACAAAAAAAGTGTTGGATGGATTTCAAACAGGACTTGATGTAGTCGGTATGATTCCAGGGGTTGGAGAAATTGCAGATGGAGCAAATGCAGCTATATACCTTGCAAGAGGAGACAAGTTAAATGCGGGTTTATCAGCAGCGGCATGTATACCAATTGTTGGATCATTTGGAACGGCTGGAAAGCTAGTGAATAAGGGAGTAAAAGTTGCAGGAGCTATTGCAGATGGTGCAAAAATAGCGGATAATATTAATGATACAGCTCGTGTAGTAAGTAATGCTAGTGAAATAACAAGAAATATAGCTAAATATAAGAAAGTGGTAAATGAATCTGGTGGTGTAATAAAGAAGACTGTTAATTCAATTGGTGATGTTAAGGTAGGAGCACACCCAGTAGAAATAGAATTGTCAAAGAGTAAGTACCCACAGTCTGCTCAACATATTGAAGATGCAATAAAAAATGGCAAACCAGATATATTAACTATAAATAGAGCTGGAGTAAAAAATAATAGAAAAGCTTCGCTGAAAGGTATTGATAAAGTACCAGGAGCTGATTTAGATGAATATCCACCAGCAATGTTTAAAGAGGGCGGTAGTGGTGCAAGCGTACGATCAATTAATCCATCAGACAATAGGGGAGCAGGTTCTACAATTGGAAATTTATTGAGACCTTATCAGAATGGAACTAAAGTTAAAATTAAAATTAAAGATTAAAAGGAGTAGCAATTATGTCGCAATTATGGAATGAAGTATTTGAAATGTTAATTAAATCACCCAATAATATACATGTAGAAAAGTTGATAAAATACGACAATAATATATTAAAGAAACTTGATATCAATGAGAATTCTGTGTTAGGTCAAATTATTGCAAACACCTCAGGAATCATTGTTGATAATTATATCAGAGTATTTGCAAATGGGGATGGGATAAATTTTCAAAATATTTATACTTATAATAGAGAATTAGAAAAATATTTCGGTAATAAAATATTAATTGTTGCAGATGATATTTGGGGTGGATTATATGCAATAAATAATGGAGGATTTAGTGAGGAACAAGGTAAGATATGGTATTTTGCTCCAGATACTTTGAAATGGGATAATCTTGAACTAAGCTATCCAGAATTTATTGCATGGATATCAAGTAATAATCTAAATGAGTTTTATAATTCGTATAAATGGGTAGGCTTTCAAAAAGATATTGCAGAGATAAAATACAATCAAGGTATTTTGATATATCCATTTCTTTGGTCTAGCGAATGTAATATAGATGATGCAGAAAAAAAAGTAGTATCATTTAATGAATTAATCTTATTAAACCTGGATTATAAAAAGAAATTTAATTTGTAGAAATTAAATATTTTTTAAGCAAAGCACCATATAGTGATGTTAAAATTTGACATCATATAGACAATTAGTTTTTATGTGTTTATTTTGCTAAATTATAGCCTTCAATATTAAAATGTAATAAGCAATAAATATGTATCCATAAATAGATAGATATAAAACAATATAAAAGAATAAAAGTTAAAAGCATCATTTTTAATACATAGACAGTTATTGATAGTAAATTTAGAATAACTGTCTTTTATTGTGCGTAATATATGCATTTAGAAGTATTAAGAATTGGAATATGTATTAATAATTCTATTGATGTTGTTAGTAAATAACAAAAAAATAGATACATAAAAGTGTTGGATAGACTTCAAACAGAACTTGATCTAGTTGGAATATTTCAAGAGTTGAAGAAATTGCAGAGGGGAATGTAAGAAAATATACAGGTAATATCACACCAAATCTCAAAAAAATATAGTTCCAAACCCAATTAATAATACATATAAGAAAGTGGTAAATGAATCTGGTGATGTAATAAAGAAGACTGTTAATTCAATTGGTGATGTTAAGGTAGCGGGTAAAGCTGACATATTAAAGCAGAATAGAATTAAAGGTAGAAAATTTGAGACAGAGACATTAGATAAAATGAAAGAAACTGCTGATAATGTTGTTGAACAAATTACAATAAAAAGTAAAAGTGGAACTAAAACAAGACTAGATGATATTGGAGTAAATAAAGAGACTGGTAAAATAGTGATTGAAGAGTATAAAGCATCGCCAACAGCACCATTAACTAAAAATCAAAAAATGGCACATCCAGACATTGAGATAAATGGAGGAACTGTTGTGGGTAAAGGTAAACAGCCATTTATAAAGGGAACAGAAATACCTCTAAAAAGATTAAGATTATAAGAAAGGAATAGAGGTGAAATAATGTCAATAATTGATAAAGATAAAATAGACAGTATTGGTATTAATAAAAAAAACGGTGATGTAATGTTAGGAATTTCAGACCATTTAGATTGGAGTAATGAGTACGAGCATTTAATAATGCTTCAAGATAAAATAAATTCATACTTAAAATTTATTGAAAGTGGAGAAATATATGAAAGTTATCCTAAGGCTGAAGGTAAAAATTTAGAAATAATAATATATGCAAAATATGATGTTAGTGAAAAGGGAAAAGAGTTTTTAGATGTTGCCTATAAAACTATAGAAGAAGCAGGATTTTGCTTAAGCTATACTATTATAGGAGAGTAGGTTATAAAATCTTACTTGATAATTAAGTTGGTTTGTTTGAAATGGTTTTTTATATTACTGTAGATGTTATCATGAAAAGAAAATAGAGAAAAGTGGGACAAATAATATATAGGAGGATATACATATGGGAATATATCGTTGGGTATTTAAAGATGAACCAAATGTAATGATAATAACAACAAAAAACATTATTAGTAGCAAGAATTCCATTTTATCAGTTTGGCATGATGCTGATGATGGAATGTGGCAATTTCTTGATGGAACAGATGTTAATGAAGAAGACGCATTGACGATAAGTTTAGAGGAACTAGTTAATATTGATGATACAGTTAATGAAGTCTCAGACCTTCCAATAGGTTGGGTTGCTTGGAGAGAACAAAAAGGTTCCGATTGGAAGAGACAAAGTGAAAATGAATAATTTTTAGGTTATGTACAGGCGGTTATCTTTGGATGCCGCTTTTTTTATACCATATTATACATTTGATAAGCAGAAATTGTTATAAGATGCTTTATGCAAAATATAGTGTGAGATTAAAAGAATCCTAATTCTTATTGCTTCCACTGATAGTTACCAGAAAATATACATAATAATGTAAAATCTACTTAAACTAATTTATATCCGACTAAAAAAGTAAAGATTAATATTGACAATGATTTTATCCTATGATATTCTAAAAATGAAATCCGAGTTATTAACTAGGGATTCGAGGGGTGAAGGACTTTGATACTTTCAACAAAGGGAAGATATGGAGTAAAAATGATGTTTGAGCTTGCTAAGAAGTATGGCGGAGGAACTATGTCTTTAAAGGACATAGCAAAGAATCTGGCGTTGTCTGAAACCTATCTTGAGCAGCTTATATCGCATCTAAAGAAAGCGGGACTGGTAAATAGTGTGAGAGGAGCTCAAGGAGGCTACGAGCTTTCAAGAGCACCGGCAGATATTACTATAGGTGTAATTATCCGGACTTTAGAAGGACCCTTGGCACCATCAGATTGCCTTTTAGATGATGAGCCGGAGTGTGGCAGAGCCGGATACTGTGTAACTCGACCTATATGGGAGAAGATAATGGATAGTATAAACAACGTAATTGATTCTATTACGCTGCAAGATATGATAAATGATTACAAAAAAATAAGTAATAGTTTGGAAGGAGAGAGCTATAGTGAATAAACGCACATACATGGATCACGCAGCTACAACTTATACTAATAAAGAAGTGTTAAATGAGATGCTTCCGTTCTTTACTGATTATTTTGGTAATCCGTCTAGTATCCATCAATTTGGCAGAGAAGTAAAGAAGAATATTGATATAGCAAGAAGTAGAGTAGCAAAGGCTATTGGTGCACTACCAGAAGAAATATACTTTACAGCAGGTGGCTCAGAAGCTGACAACATGGCAATTAAAGGAGTGGCTTTTGCAAACAAAGCTAAGGGTAATCATATAATAACTAGCAAAATAGAGCATCCGGCAGTAATTCACACATGTGAATATTTAGAAAAGGAAGGCTTTGAAGTTACATATTTGGATGTTGACCAATACGGTATGATAAATCCTGAGGATGTAAGGAAAGCCATTACAGATAAAACAATATTGATATCAATAATGTACGCAAACAACGAGATTGGTACAATACAGCCTATAGTAGAAATAGGAAAGCTAGCAAAGGAAAAGGACATATATTTTCACACAGATGCGGTTCAAGCAATAGGAAATATTCGCATAGATGTAAAAGAACAAAATATAGATATGCTGTCTCTATCAGCTCATAAATTTTATGGACCAAAGGGTGTAGGCGTCTTATATATCAAAAAAGGCGTAAAGCTTATGGGAATAATACACGGCGGTGAACAGGAAAGAAAGAGAAGAGCAGGTACAGAGAATGTTCCTGGAATAATAGGACTTGGCAAAGCTATAGAGCTTGCATATGAGAATTTTGAAGAGTACAACAGCAGAATCACAAAGCTTCGTGACAAGCTTATAAAGGGTATTATGGAGAAGGTTCCATATACAAGATTAAACGGTCACCCTGAAAAGCGTTTATCAGGCAATACAAACTTTTGCTTTGAATTTATAGAAGGTGAATCCTTACTATTAAATCTTGATATAAAGGGCATAGCAGGCTCAAGCGGCTCTGCTTGTAGCTCAGGTTCTTTGGAACCCTCTCATGTGCTTTTGGCAATAGGCTTAACCCATGAGATTGCACATGGTTCTCTTAGACTCTCTTTGGGAGCGGTTAATACCGAAGAGGATATTGACTATGTACTTGAGGTTTTACCTGAAATAGTAGATAGATTGAGACAAATGTCTCCATTGTATGAGAAGGTTAAAGGAGGAAAATAATAATGTATACAGAAAAGGTTATGGATCATTTTTCATGTCCAAGAAATGTTGGCGAAATTAAAGATGCAGATGGTGTAGGTGAGGTTGGAAACGCACACTGCGGTGATATAATGAAGATATATCTAAAGATAGAGGATGATATTATAGTTGATGTAAAATTTAAGACCTTTGGCTGTGGGGCAGCTATAGCTACAAGCAGTATTGCTACTGAAATGATTAAGGGAAAAAGCGTTGATGAAGCTCTAAAGCTTACAAACAAAGCAGTAGTTGAGGCTCTTGAGGGGCTACCACCACAAAAGCTTCACTGCTCAGTTTTAGCAGAAGAAGCTGTAAAGTCAGCTATTGAGGATTATCAAAAAAAGCACAATAAGTAGGTGTTACTTTTGAAAAAGCGTGTTGTTATAGGTATGAGCGGCGGGGTGGACAGCTCTGTCGCTGCATACCTTTTAAAGGAACAAGGCTATGATGTAATAGGAATCACAATGCAGATATGGCAGGACATAAGAGAGGAAGCCTTTGAAAGAGAAGGAGGCTGCTGCTCACTTTCTGCTGTAGAAGATGCAAGACATGTATGCGATAAGCTTGATATTCCTTTTTATGTAGTGAACTTTAAACAAATATTTGAAAAAAAAGTAATTGATTACTTTGTAGAAGAGTATTTTTTAGGTAGAACTCCAAACCCATGCATAGCCTGCAACAGATACATTAAGTTTGAAGCCTTACTAGAAAAGGCAATAGCACTTGAAGCGGATTATGTAGCCACAGGACATTATGCAAGAATTGACTTTGATGAGCATTATAAAAGATATGTGCTTAAGAAATCTGCTACTATAAAGAAAGATCAGACCTATGCATTATACAATCTGACACAGAAGCAATTATCAGCCACTCTAATGCCTCTTGGAGATTATCACAAGGAGCAGATACGAGAAATCGCCCACCAGCAGCATTTAGGAGTGGCAAGTAAGCCTGATAGTCAAGAAATATGCTTTGTAGATGATGATAACTACGCAAGATTCCTTACTGAAAGAAGACCAGATGCTGTAAAGCCTGGATATTTTGTAGACACAAAGGGTAATGTTTTAGGTAAGCATAAGGGGATAGTGCATTATACCGTGGGACAACGAAAGGGCTTAGGTATCGCCTTTGGTAAACCAATGTTTGTAGTGGAGCTTATACCTGATAGGAATCTAGTTGTATTAGGTGATGAGACAGAAGTATTTAGCCAGGAGCTTATAGCTACTGATTTGAATTATATAATCTTTGAAAAGCTTGAAAAATCAATGCAGGTAAAAGCAAAAATTCGATATAGCGCAAAAGAAGCGGATTGTATAATAGAACCTTTAGGGGAAGATAAGGTAAAAGTGGTTTTTGATGAGCCACAGAGAGCGGTAACTCCGGGTCAAGCGGTAGTATTCTACGACGGAGACTATGTTGTAGGCGGAGGAACTATAGAAAAATAGGTAATGATATAAAAATCATTACCTATTTTTTTGTTTAAAAATTTACAGCATAAATATATGATAAAATTGACAAATTATTAATAAGAAAAATATTTTGCTAAAACGGAGGGTTAAAATATGGATCAAAATTTAACAATGAATACAAGAGACTGCCTCCAAAGAGCTTGGGTAAACTCAATGGAAATGGTAAGAGACTTTGAAATGTATTCTAAAAAGCTAGAAAACAAAGATGTAGCACAGGTTTTTAAGAAGTTTGCAGAAGAGCAAGGTAAACAGGCACATGAGCTAAAAGAGCTTTATAACCAATTTGATGATAGCATAAGCGCTACAACACACAATTCAAATGAACAATAATTAGTTTTCTAAAGCAATAGACCATTTTGGTCTTTTGTTTTTTGTGAGAAAAGCAGTTAATTTAGGAGTCTTTGGATAAATCTTTTAGTTTTATTTCTGTCTGAATATCAAAAAATAGAAATAAGAAAGATTAAAGGGGGGATTTAGTTGTTTAGAATCAGTGATCTGTTAGACTTACCAATTAAAACAATTTTGGGTGAAGATAATACAAAGCATACAGTAAAATCAGTATTGCTAGATGGCAATAAAAATAAGATTGCTGCTATAGTTTGCAAGGAAGGAACTTTAAAAAAATATTGTAAAACAATCCCCTACGAAAGAATAATATCCATTGATACAAACGGAGTTATTATATCTGATGAAAATTGTATAAAAAAGATAAAACAAAATGAGATATTAAGTTATCTACAATTGGAGGACATAATTAAGAAGGATGTAAAGAGCAATACAGGAGATTTTCATGGTATTTTAACTGATATATATATAAACCTGTTAACGGGAGCTATAACAGGTTATGAGCTTTCAGAGGGCTATTTGGATGATTTTATGAACGGTAGAAGAATTATTAATATTGATGGTGCCCTAAAAGATAATGTTAACAACGATGGAATAACAATATATAGCAGGCTAAACTGATATAAAATGACATATATTGTTAGGGTTATTTTGCAGATAAAGTTCAAAAAATAAGAAAAAAGAAAGGGTGATATAATTGAAATTGACAAGAGGATTAGTAGTTGGTAGTATGCTTGGCATGGCAGTAGCTATGATGATTAACAACCAAAACACAAGCAATCAAAGTACAAGTGATCAAAGCATGAACAATCAAAATAATACTCAAAACGATAACTCGAAGCCTCATGGAAGCGATATAATAATAACTGATATAATAAGATAGTTTTGAGCATAATTTAATAGTAAATCTAGTATAAAAGCTAGGTAAAAAACATAAATCAAATTGTCTGTTATGATGATTTGATTTATGTGCATTAAGGGTGATGAGTATGAATCAAATTCAAAATTTGAAATTCAACAAGACAAAGCTTTTTTATTATATTCTACTTATAGCAATAGTGTACATAAGTTATAGATACAGGTTGGCTATTGGTTCAATACTTAAGCCATTCTTAGTTGCAATTATACTTGCATATTTGCTTAATCCTATAGTAGAGATGTTTGAAAGAAGAGGAATACGTAGAATCTATAGTGTCATACTTGTATATGTTATATTCATCGCAATAATATTGCTGTTTTCTTTAATACTAATTCCGAAGCTGGTAAAGGATATTAAAGTAATGTTGGAAAACCTTCCTCAATACTCGATTCAATTTCAAACAATGTTAAAGGGCTTTCAGGATGGTTATATAAACAGTAATCTTCCTAAGAGTATAAAGGATGTAATTGACGAAAATATTTATGCTACTCAAGATTTTATTATTATCTCTCTTCAGGCTACATTAGATTCTGTATTAACGGGATTTTCTAAAATATTAAATGTAATACTGGTACCTGTGATTGTATTTTATTTTCTAAAGGATGTAGAATATTTTAAGAAGCAAACAATGCTGTTATTGCCCAAAAAACACAGAAATAAGATAATCTTGCTCTTTAGAGATATTGATAATGCTTTTGGAAGATTTATCAGGGGTCAAATAATTATTGCTGCCTTTGTAGGTATTATGACTACCCTAGCTTTAACTATTATAAAAGTCAAATATGCAGTGTTTCTCGGACTTTTTGCAGGAATATCTAACATAATCCCATATTTTGGACCTGTAATAGGCATTGTACCTACTGTGATTTTTGCACTATTTGACTCACCTTCAAAGGCAATATATGCGGCAGGAGCTTTTTTACTAGTACAGCAGATAGAAAGCGGTATACTAACTCCCAAAATAATAGGAGAAAGTGTAGGGGTTCACCCTGTATATGTAATTTTATCGCTTTTTGTAGGTGGAAAAGTGATGGGAATAG
This sequence comes from Lutisporaceae bacterium, assembly GCA_049684915.1. Lineage (GTDB taxonomy): Bacteria > Bacillota > Clostridia > Lutisporales > Lutisporaceae > GWB2-37-7. The sequence goes on from JBAVGO010000025.1 coordinate 24,546, forward strand.
CAGGAATGATACTTGCAGTGCCAGTGATGGTAGCTATAAAATTGACTATGCGGCATATGCTTAGATATGTGAAGCACGAAGCTTGATATACACATATTGACATATAATACAAGTTAATGTACAATATGGTTGTATGTACATACTATAGAAAAATATACCAATCTGAAACTTTTTTTTATTGTTCTATACTGGTATAAAAACAAATTTTTAAAATATGGAGGAGAGTTTATGAAAAAAATAATTTGTACGTTACTTGTTATAGTTATGTTAAGTTCATTTATGTTTGTATTTGCTGATACAGTTGTTAGAGATAGTGCTGGACAGTCGTTTACAGCTTCATGGGAATTATATGCTAACGATAAAACTTGGGTAATGAGATATGGGTTTGATGCTTCATTATTAACCTCAGATTATTGTCATACAATACATAGCACAAATAATCATATAGCAAGACTTTCAAATGATAATGGTATCTTTTCTGCCTATGGTAGTGCTGGTCAATGGGCTTTAGTAGATGTTGTTCATGCTGGTAAATTAATATATTATAGTATAACATTTTAGCAATATATTTTATAACGGTTTATAAGATGTGAAAAGCCTTCTTCCTGATGATAATAAAAATAATAAGTCCCAGGAAGGAGGCTTTTTTTTGGAATTAATTAAGTAAATCATAAGT
>JBAVGO010000026.1:0-2679 GCA_049684915.1 Lutisporaceae bacterium
GTGTTCGGTATCGTATTTGTCTACCAAGAAGCGGGTAGCAAAAGGCACAGGTATATGGACATCCTCTACTACCAGAAATTTGATACATAGAAAGCTTTTCATTGAATCTTTCTGAATATAATTTAAAATATTTATCATAATCATATAGACTCCAATCAGGGAATGGAATATTATCTAAATTTTCTATGTAATTTTGTTTTGGATTAGAGATTATATCGTTTTCATACCTAAAATTGATTCCTCTTATTGATCTTAAATTTTCTTTTAAATTACCTTTTTCAAATGCTTTTACTACATTGTATAGAACTTCTTCCCCTTCTCCTCTAATCGTTATGTCAATATCTGCACATTCCTCTAATATTAGTTCTGGAACTGCTGAAGCGTGTGCTCCACCAAGTACGATAACAATATCTTTATTTATTTGCTTGATTTTTTTACACAGCTCCGTTATCTCTGGTATGAGGAATGTCATGCCTGTTATACCTATTAAGTCAGGCTTAAAGCTTCTAATTTCTTCTTCTACTTGCTTTTCATTTAGCTCATAAGCTCCAATATCTATTATCTTTGTCTCAATATCCTTACTCAAAAGATATGTGCCTAAATAACAAAGACCTATATGCGGATACGGTTTAACAACCTTAATATCTTTCTCTAAATATCTATCTCCTGGATCAATTAACAATACTTTCATGTGCTTCATCCCTTCTCAACTTTATTTAGAACATCTTGGATCTGATTCCATATAATTATCTGTGTATGCATATGCTCTTGCCCTGCAACCACCACAAGAATATTTATATTCACAATCACCACAGGCTCCTATTAAACTATCTCTATTTCTGAGTTCTTTAAATACAAGTGAATTTTCCCATATATGGGAGATGCTTTGTTCCTTTATACTGCCGCACTTAACCTGCATCAGGTTACATGGAGTTATATCGCCATTTGCAGTAATATGGAAGCTGTTCAAACATGCACCACACTGTCCTTTTATTAATGTCCTTTTGGAATCAGGCTTTCTTTCTTTGAAATTGCCTACCCCTTCCCATGACATGATTATCTTATTGCTTAACTCTTCTTTTTTTCTTCTAAAAAAAGTTACTAATTCGTTATACTCTTCACTACTCAATAGTATGTTATTTAATTCCTTGCCTCTACCAATTGGAAGCAAGTCATTTACTGTAAATGCTGTTATTTTTCTTTCTATACATAAATTTATTGTATCTTCCAACTCATTATAATTGTTTTTTGATATAGTAAAAGCAACCATAACGGGGACTTCTGCTTCTATAAGTGCTTCGATACCTTTAAGTGTTTTTTCAAACGCTCCTTTTGAACCTCTAAATTCGTCATGTGTTTTGCTGTTTGAGCCATCTAAGCTTGTTTGTATTATTCGAATTCCTTGTTGTTTCCACTTTTGTGCAATTTCCCTTGTAACTAATGTACAATTCGTAACAAGAGATGTTGCCATTCCCAGCTGTATTGTATAGTCAATTATATCTTGATAGTTTTTACGCGTCATAAATTCGCCGCCTGAGTAAACTACCTTTTTTATCCCGAATTGCTTTAAGTCTAACAGCAATTTCTCTATTTCTTCCTGAGTAAGATCTTTTGTTTCACTATCTTCAAATGCATCCTTACTACAATGCTTACAATTCAGATTACATTTATTAGTCATATCCCATGACACTTTTAGAGGCGATACTATCGGCTTATTGTATCCATATTTATTTAGTCCGTTCATAAAAAATTGTACATTGGGATTGTTCTGATCTTTTTTTGCAAGTTCTTCTAAAAGCCAATTTATATCGGTTTTACACATATTTTTACTCCTTTTAAAGAATCATTTTAAATTCGAATTCCTGAGTACGCTGCTTCACATTATCTATATAGTTATATAAATTTAAATATTGGTTTGTTAATTTTAAGGTTTTTTCACTTTTTTCATTTTTCGTTTGTTCTTTTTTTGCACAATATCCACTAAATACAATGCTATTGCCTCCAGAAAGTAAGTTAAGATTCAATAAGTCCTTACCGCCTATATCTAAATCCCAGTCCCAGCTTAAAAGCCGACACACTGCTCCTGTCTTAACTAAATCCATTGCTTGTCCTCCATTAGGCCATGGTAAAAGAATCAGATGTAATTTTGTGCCACTATCTTTGAGCAGCTTGAAGTATTCTATTCTATCAAGGTAAGTCTCACCAGCACCTACCATAAGATAATTATGAAATTTCAACCCTAATTCCTGAGCTTTATATAAATGCTTCAATCGCATAGAAAAGCTATCACCTTTACGATACTTTTTGAACGTATCCTCACCTATTACCTCAAAAGATGACGCTATGCCGTCAGCATTATACTCCTTTAAATAATAGATAGCCTCTTCTGATAAATTGTGTCCTACATTTACCCAATATTTGATTCCGGTAAATTTCAATCTTTCCAGATACGGAATAATATCCTTTGCATCACTATCAGCCGTTGTTTCTGCAAACTCAAGGTGTGTTACTCCTTTTTCTTGCATCCAGTTTAATGCTGCATCAAATTCTTCTAGTTCCATCTTTTCTTTTTCGATACAATTTGTACCACAATATTCACATGTAGGATTATTAATACACTTGATATTAGGTGCTATCTTGCTAAATAAATATATATAATTATTCTTTACTCTTCTAGTA
>JBAVGO010000027.1:0-9531 GCA_049684915.1 Lutisporaceae bacterium
GCCAGATACCATAGTAGGTATAATGCTAGAGCGATCTATTGAGATGATAGTTGGAGTCTTAGCTATATTAAAGGCTGGTGGAGCATATTTACCTATTGATGTTGATTATCCAAAGGAAAGAATTAGCTTTATGGTACAGGATAGTGGTACAGGAATATTAATAACAAAAAAAGCTCTAATTAGCGAAGAAATAGATTTCCAAAATCAAATAATTTGTATTGATGAAGAAAGAATATATGAAAACGAAAATACAAACCTTGATAATATCAATAACCCCAATAATTTAGCTTATATAATATATACATCTGGGACAACTGGAAGGCCTAAAGGGGTAATGATAGAGCATAGAAATGTAGTGAGATTAATGTTCAATGATAGATATTTATTTGATTTTAATAGCAGTGATGTATGGACCATGTTTCACTCTTATTGCTTCGATTTCTCCGTATGGGAAATGTATGGAGCATTGCTATATGGAGCGAAGCTTGTAATTGTACCAAAGATGATAGCAAAGGATACCAAGAGCTTTTTAGAAATATTAAAAAGAGAAAAGGTGACAATATTAAATCAAACACCATCGGCATTTTATAGCTTGATAAGAGAAGAGCTGAAAAATGATGAAAAACAACTAAGCATAAGATATGTAATCTTTGGAGGAGAAGCATTAAACCCTGGAAAACTAAGAAAATGGCAGGAACGATATACAGAAGCTAAATTGATAAACATGTATGGGATAACGGAAACAACAGTACATGTAACCTTTAGGGAAATAGGCTGTGAGGATATAGAAGCAGACATAAGCAATATTGGTAAGCCTATTCCAACCTTGACTACATATGTAATGGATAAAGATATGAAGCTGCTCCCAATAGGAGTACCTGGAGAATTATTGGTAGGAGGAGCGGGTGTAGGTAGAGGGTATTTAAATAGAGCCGAGCTTACAAAGGAAAAATTTATTTCAAATCCATATAAGCCAACAGAAATATTATACAGATCCGGAGATTTGGTAAAATTATTGGAAAAAGGCAATATGGAGTATTTAGGTAGAATAGATAATCAAATAAAGGTTCGAGGATATAGGATAGAGCTTGGAGAAATCCAAAACAAGCTTCAAAATCATAAGTCAATAAGTGAAGCAGTGGTAATAGCGAGGGAAGCTGAGGATGGAGAAAAATACGTTTGTGCATATATAGTTGCAGAAAATGAATTAACAACCTTAGAGCTAAGAAACCACCTATCAAAGGAGCTTCCAGATTATATGATACCATCATATTTTATCTATATGGAAAGAATGCCCCTTACTTCCAATGGCAAAGTGGATGTTAAAGCATTACCAGAGCCAATTGGAGTGGTGAATACAGGAGTAGAATATGAACCACCGAGAAACGAGCTGGAAGAAATATTAATAGGGATATGGCAGGATGTTTTGGATATACAAGAAAGAATAGGTATAAATCATAACTTTTTCGAGCTTGGAGGACATTCCTTAAAGGCGACAACTCTTGCTGCAAAGGTTCATAAAGAATTAAATGTGGAGCTGCCCCTGCAAGAAATATTTAAAGGCCCAACTATAAAGCAAATATCTGAATATATCAGTAAGGCTAAAAACTGTATGTATGCTTCTATAAAGCCTGTAAAGAAAGAAGAATACTATCCATTATCCTCAGCACAAAGCAGAATGTTTATACTAAATCAAATAGCTAAAGAAAGTACAAATTATAATATGCCAGCAATACTAGAGCTCAACGGAATTTTAGATAAAGAACTGTTCCAAAGAGTTTTTGAAAAAATGGTATCAAGACACGAAGCACTGAGGACAAGCTTTGATATGATGGATGGAAGTCCTATGCAGAAAATACATGAAGAAGTAGATTTTAAAGTAAAATATATGAAGCTGGAAAATCAAGGGATAGAAGAAACGATAAATAGTCTGATAAGACCCTTTGACTTAGGTAAAGCACCGCTATTTAGGGTTATAGTTGCGGAACTGGCAGAAAACAAGCATCTATTGATAACAGATATACATCATATAATATCTGATGGTGTAACGATAGCTATTTTAATAGAGGAGTTTTCAAAGCTATACAGGGGAGAAGAATTACCTAAGCTTAGAATACAATATAAGGACTATGCAGTATGGCAGAATAATATGCTTAAATCAAATGAGCTGGAAAAGCAAGAAAAGTATTGGTTAAGTATATTCAAAGAAGAAGTAGAGACTCTGAATATTCCTACAGATTATCCAAGACCTAGAACTCAGAGCTTTGAAGGGGAAAGCATTGATTTCACACTAGATGAAGAGCTTACAAATGCACTTTATAATATAACTAGAGAAAATAAATCAACCTTATATATGTCATTGCTAGCTGTATATAATGTCTTGCTATATAAAATTACGGGACAAGAAGACATAGTAGTAGGAACTCCTATAGCAGGTAGACCTCATGCAGATATGCAAAATATAATAGGGATGTTTGTAAATACCTTGGCAATGAGAAATAACCCAGCAGGAGATAAATCCTTCAAAGAGTTTTTATTAGAAGTTAAGGAAAATGCTCTTGCAGCATATGAAAATCAGGATTATCAATTTGAAGAGCTGGTTGATAAATTAAAAATAGAAAGAGATTTAAGTCGAAATCCTTTGTTTGACACAATGCTAAATCTGCGGAATGTAGATGTAATTGAGGTTGAGCTTGGAGACTTGAGCTTACGCCCTATTGAGAAGGAAATAAAAAGCTCAAAATTTGATATTAAATTAGCGGTAGCCGAAAAGGAAAAAGTATTAGAATTTACCTTAGAATATTCTACTAAACTATTTAAAAGTAATACAATGGAAAAATTTGTAGAAGATTTCATGAAAATTATAGAAATAGTAAGCAAAAATCCTGATATTAGACTATCAAACGTAGATGTGATTTCAGAGGAAGAGAAGAATAGCATTTTGACTGACTTTACCGATGATATAGAAGATGTTTTTTAAGGGGTGAGAATAATGGTATCAAATCGAACATTACAGTGGCAATTAAATAAATGCTTTGAAGACTATAAAGATAACACAGCAATTGAATATGGAAATAAGTATGCAACCTACAATGCTTTAGACAAAAAATCAAACTATATTGCCAATTGGATATTAGAAGCTGGTATTAAAGAGGGAACCTTTATTGGAGTTTTAGTTGAGGATAAGCTAGAGATGATTACTGCAATAATTGGAATCATAAGAGCGGGCTGTGTATTTGTTCCTCTGGACTCAGACTATCCCGATAAAAGAATAGAGATGATGCTATCTGCTTCAGAATTAGCATATATACTTTGTGATGAAGGTAATAGCATTAGATTACATCAGGTATCAAAGGATATATCCACCATCATATTAAACAATGATTTTTATAGCAGTAATGAGGATTATTTTGCTAGAGAACTAGACATAGAATACGGAGAAGAAGATGCAATATATGTATACTTCACCTCTGGTACCACTGGAAAACCAAAGGCGATATTGGGTAAAAATATAGGACTATTACAGTTTTTAAAATGGGAAATCAAAGAATTTGACATTGATAGTAAATTTAGATTAAGCCAATTTACATCTCAGTGTCACGACCCATTTTTAAGAGATATATTTGTACCATTATGTGCAGGAGGAATAATTTGTATTCCAGAGAACAGGGAGATTATCCTAGATACAGAAAGCATAGTAAAATGGATAAATGATAATAAAGTAAACCTAATACATTGTACTCCTAGCTTATTTAAAATGTTTAATACAGAAGAATTAAATGATAAAAGCTTTTCTCAGCTAAAATATGTACTTTTAGCTGGGGAAAGGGTTAAACCAACGGAACTAGAAAATTGGTACAGAAGCTTTGAGGATAGAATACAGCTTATAAATATGTACGGGCCAACAGAAACAACCCTTGCAAAGCTATTTTATAGAATCCAAATGGAAGATGTAGAAAAAGAGAACATACCAATAGGTAAGCCCATTGCAGGTGCAAAGGCTATAATACTAGATAAGGATATGAAGATATGCGGGGGTGGCAAGACTGGAGAAATATATATAAGGACTCCATATAGAACTCTTGGATATTACAAAGATGATAAATCAAATATAGAGAAATTTATAGTAAATCCCTTTAATACTGATACCAAGGATATTATCTATAAAACTGGTGACATGGGAAGAATTAATGAAGCTGGTGATATAGAATTTCTTGGAAGGATGGATAGACAAATTAAAATAAGAGGCTTTAGAGTAGAGCTAAATGAAATAGAAAATGTTTTGCTTACTCATAGCCTTATTAAAGATGCTGTTGTAATAAACATTCCAATGGAGAATGGAAATAACGCTTTATATGCATATATCGTTAAAAAAACTAATGAAGATATTGAAATAAAAGAATACTTAAAAAGTAGATTGCCAAGCTATATGATCCCACTATCCTTTATTTACCTAGAGAAGCTACCTTTAAATAAAAATGGAAAGGTGGACTACAAAGAATTAGCCAATATGGCAAATGAAAATGCTTGTGAAGTTGTAGAGCCTAGAAATGAAACAGAGAGAAAATTACTGGAAATATGGACTGAGGTTTTAGAAGTAAGCAATATTGGAATTGAAAATGGTTTCTTGGATGTGGGAGGACACTCACTAAATGCAATGAAGCTAATACAAAAAATATATAAAGGATTTAAAATTGAATTGCAGCTAAATCAGTTATTTCAAAACCCTACAATCGAGGAATTAGCAAGCTATATAGAAAAGGTTGATAAATCTATATATAAGAATATACCAAAATATGGGGAAAAAGAATACTATGAGCTATCCTCGGCACAAAAAAGAATGTATATATTAAATCAGTTTTCAAAAGAAGTTGTAGATTACAACATGCCCTTGGTACTGGAACTAGAAGGAGAACTGAACAAAAAACAATTTGAAAAAACCTTTAAAGAGCTTATAGAAAGGCATGAAAGCCTAAGAACAAGCTTTGTAGTAATAGACGGTAAGCCTATGCAGAAGATACATGAGATAGTAGATTTCCATATAGAATATAAAGAAATAGATGGAAATTACATAGAAGACGCAATACAAGGCTTTATAAAACCCTTTGATTTAAATAAAGTGCCGCTTATTAGAGTAAGTATCGTAAAGATAAAGGAAAATAAATACATATTAATGACAGATATGCATCATATAGTAGCGGATGGTACCTCAAGAAGAATTTTAGCCTCAGAAATTTCAAGGCTATATAATGGAGAAAAGCTAGAAGCCTTAAGAATACAATATAAGGACTATGCTATGTGGCAAAACGAGATGTTAAACTCAGAAGAGCTTAAGAAGCAAGAAGAATATTGGCTGGAAAGCTTTAAGGGAGAAATATCAGTATTAAATATGCCTGTAGATTATCAAAGACCTACAGTAAAAAGCTTTGATGGGACAAGCGTTGACTTTAAAATAAACCAGGAGCTTTCAAAGAAACTAAATAGCCTGGCTAGAAAAAATAAAGCTACTTTATATATGGTACTGCTAGCAGCATATAACGTATTACTTTATAGATATACAGGGCAGGAGGATATAGTAGTAGGCTCACCTATAGCAGGAAGACCCCACATAGATTTACAAAATATTATAGGTATGTTTGTAAATACACTTGCAATGAGAAATAATCCAACAGGAAACAAAGCATTTGAAGCTTTCTTGCTGGAAGTAAAGGAAAATTCATTAAAAGCCTATGAAAATCAAGACTATCAATTTGAGGAATTAGTAGAAAAGCTGGATATAAAAAGAGATATGAGCAGAAATCCGCTGTTTGATACAATGCTCATATTACAAAATATGGATACAAAGAATATAGAATTAGAAAAGCTTAAAACCTCATTCTATAATTTTAAGGACACAATATCAAAATTTGATATTACATTGAGTGCTGTAGAAATAGATGAAGGTATACACTTTAATCTTCAATATAGCACGAAATTATTTAAAGCAGAAACAATAGAAAGGTTAATCGGACATTTTATAAACATTCTTCAAGCTGTAGCGTTATATCCAGACTTAAAGTTAAAAGAAATTAATATGGTATCAGAGGAAGAAAAACAGCATGTGCTTTCAGATTTTAATAAAGCTAAGGAGCAATATGTAAATGACAAGACTATTCATGAACTGTTTGAAGAACAGGCAAAAAACACACCTGATAATATAGCAGTTGTATGTGGAGATGGAAAGCTGACATATAGAGAATTAAATGAAAGAGCCAACCAATTAGCATGGCTTTTAAGGGAAAAAGGAGTAGAAGCTGATACAATAGTAGGAATTATGATAGACCGATCCTTAGAGCTGATAATTGGAGTATTTGCAATACTAAAAGCTGGAGGAGCATTGTTACCTATAGACCCTAAGCTTCCTGATGCTAGAAAAAAATATATGCTAATGGACAGCTCAGCAGAAATTTTGATTGTAAATGATGAAGCAGATGATAACAGTATAAAAGAATTTGAGGGACAAACTATAAGCTTTGGTGATATTGAGTTAAGACAAAGCAAAACCGCCAATTTGAAAGACATAAGCGGCTGCGAGAAATTATTATATCTAATATATACCTCGGGAACAACAGGCAATCCAAAGGGAGTAATGCTTGAACATAGAACCTTAGCTAATTTAATTTTCTTTCAAAATAAATATACCAATATAGCTTTTGAAAATAGTAAGGTTACTCAATTTGCTGCTATGAGCTTTGATGTGTGTTATCAAGAGATATTTTCTACGTTGTTAAATGGTGGAGAACTACATATTGTTAGTAATAATGATAAAAATGATATAAATTTATTCTTAGAATTCATTGAGAAAAGTAAAATTGATATAGTATTTTTGCCTACAGCATATTTGAAGTACCTATCAAGCTATAGAGAGTATCTTGATAAATTATCCGCTGAAGTAAAGCATATAATAGCGGCGGGAGAACAGCTAATAATTACAGATGAGTTAAAGAAAAAGCTAAAGGAAAACAAAATATATCTGCATAATCACTATGGACCATCAGAGACCCATGTAGTATCAACCTATACAATTGACCCAGAGGGGGAAATTGAAACGATACCACCTATAGGAAAGTCAATATCAAATTCCATGTTTTATATATTAAGCAGGGATGAGAAGCTACAGCCAATTGGAATACCTGGAGAGCTTTGTGTAGCAGGAGAGTGCGTAGGAAGAGGCTACATGAATATGCCAGAGTCTGCAAAGGGAAAATTTATAGATAACCCCTTTAATAAAGGCGAAAGAATGTATAAAACAGGGGATCTTGTAAGATGGCTGTCAGATGGGAATGTAGAGTATTTAGGACGAATAGACAATCAAGTGAAAATAAGGGGATTTAGAATAGAGCTTGGAGAAATAGAAAGTAAATTACAAAAGCATGAGCAAATAAAGGAAGCAGTAGTGGTGGTAGCGGAAGCAGAGAACGGAGAGAAATATCTGTGCAGCTATATCGTACCTAATAAGGAAATGACAGTAGGAGAGTTAAGAAGCTATTTATCGAGGGAGCTGCCAGAATATATGATTCCCTCATACTTTGTAATGCTAGAAAACCTTCCCCTAACATCAAACGGAAAGATAGATAAAAGAGCATTGCCAAAGCCTGAGGGCAACATAAACACAGGCACAGAATATGAAGCACCGAGAAATGAAACAGAAGAAATACTAGTAGGAATATGGGAAGAGGTACTTGGAATAGATAAAGTAGGAATAAATGATGACTTTTTTGAGCTAGGAGGACATTCCCTAAAGGCTACAACCCTTACAGCAAAAATCCATAAGGAATTGAGGGTAGAAGTACCACTGCAAGAAGTATTTAAAAGTCCAAATATAAAAGGGATATCAAGCTACATAAAAAAGGCGAAGAGTAGTATATACAACTCAATAAAACCAGCACAAGAAAAAGAATTCTATCCATTATCCTCGGCTCAAAAGAGAATGTATATACTAAATAAATTTAATGAAGAAAGCACAAATTACAACATGCCATCGCTATTAGAGATAGAAGGAAGCCTGGATATAGAGGAGTTTGAAAACAGCTTCAAAAAGCTCATAAAGAGACATGAAGCTTTAAGGACAAGCTTTAAGGTAAAAGAAGAAAGTCCAGTGCAGAAAATACAGGAGGATGTAGACTTTAAAATAGAATACAAGGAAGTAAAGGAAGAGGAATTAGAGGGAGAAATAAAGGACTTCATAAAGCCCTTTAACCTAAGCAAAGCACCACTGTTTAGAGCAAAGCTTGTAAAGCTTCCAAATAAGAAGCACATACTGATGACAGATATGCATCACATAATATCGGATGGAGTATCTGTAGGAATATTGATAAAAGAATTAAAAAAGCTGTATAGAGGAGAAGCACTTGAAGAGCTAAGGATAGAATACAAGGACTATGCTATATGGCAGAGCGAAGTATCAGTATCAGAAGAAATGAAAAAACAAGAGGAATACTGGATAAACAAATTAGGAGGAGAAATACCTCAGTTAAATCTGGCAACAGACTATAAAAGGCAGGCAGTACAAAGCTTTGAAGGTGGAAGCATAAGCTTTAAAGCAGACAAAGAGCTTACAGAAAAGCTAAAAAGAACAGCAAGAAAAAGCAAAGCAACCCTGTATATGGTGCTATTGTCGGTATATAACACACTGCTTTACAGATATACAGGACAAGAAGATATAATAATAGGTACACCTATAGCAGGCAGACCCCATGCAGATCTGCAAAATATCATAGGAATATTTGTAAACACGCTGGCAATGAGAAACAATCCAAGTGGAGAAAAAACCTTTAAGGAATTGTTAGAGGAAGTAAAGGAAAATTCCTTAATGGCATATGAAAATCAAGGTTATCAATTTGAAGAACTGATAGAAAAGCTGGAAATAAAAAGAGATATCAACAGAAATCCTTTGTTTGACACAATGTTTACACTACAGAACATGGATATGGGAGAAATTGAAATAGAGGGGCTTAGTATAGCACCCTATGAGTTTAAGAACGAAACATCAAAATTTGATATATCAATGGTGACAGAAGAAGGGGAAGAAGAAATTTATTTTACCTTGCAATACTGCACAAAGCTATTTAAAGAAGAAACAGTAAAAAGCTTTGGAAGCCATTACATAAACATTTTAGAAGAAATAACAGAAGCACCAGAGAAAAAGCTGAAAGAAATAAAGCTGCTTTCAAAGGAAGAAGAAAAGCAACTGCTAATAAATCTCAATGATACGAAGGCAAAATACCCATGTGATAAGACAGTACATGAGCTTTTTGAAGAGCAGGCAGAGAGGACACCAGAAAAGGTCGCAGTAGTATTTGAGGATAAGGAGCTAAGCTACAAAGAGTTAAACCAAAGAGCAAATAGTCTGGCAAGGGAGCTAAGAGAAAAGGGAGTAGAGCCAGATACCATAGTAGGTATAATGCTAGAGCGATCTATTGAGATGATAGTTGGAGTCTTAGCTATATTAAAGGCTGGTGGAGCATATTTACCTATTGACCCACAGAATCC
>JBAVGO010000028.1:0-9048 GCA_049684915.1 Lutisporaceae bacterium
CTCCTGTGTCAAGCTTTGTCATGGTTGTTCTTTTTGCTTCGGATAATCCACATCAAGGATTTATAATCAATACAAATAACGACTCTAGCATAGTATCAATTTAAACAAACAATTCATATTATTGCTCATTTATACTGAAACACGTCATAATGCATTTGATAGGACATGTGATAAATAAATATCTACATCTAATCCATTCATTAGATAGGAAGGAAAACAAAAATGAAAAAAAGAATATGGATAGATATATTAATCTTAGTTATATGTGTCTCTTTATCAATTATTTATACAGCTGCTAATAATTATACTGATTTAAGCAAATTTAATATGCCGAATCAGAAATTGACAGAAAAACAGGAAAAATATATGGAAAAGTTTTTAGAAAAGCGAGCTAAAGATAGAAAAGATGTTGTTAATGGACTTGCCATTGAAGAAAGTAAATATTATAAGATCGAAATCGATAATCTAGATAAGTTCTTAAAAGGTGAAGGGACTAAAATAGATACTGAAGTAACAAAGTCAATAGTGAAGAATGCAATTTTTCCATATATGGATACACTTCCATTGGAATCAGTTTTACCTATTGTATATGTATCATTTGATGGCAAGGAAGTTTTATTTTGTTACAAAGAAGCTGATGGTACAAATGTTATGAAATGTAGTATATACGAAAATAACACATGGATACATAATGAAGTGAAGAAGAGCGGCGAAAAACCTGCAAAAATCGAGATTGAACAATAAAACTTCATAACTCATAATGATTAACTGTTGAGTCTGTCACCTTTCGATATATAATATGTAAAGAATCCCTAAAATTAAGCTATTACTTGTACAATTATAAAATCTATGCTATTTTATAATTATTGGAGGTGAAATGATGAACGCATATTCAATTAACAATTCATTGGATAGAATAAGGCATTACGTTGCTCGTATTTCAGCAAAGAAAGCTGCCCAAGGGGGAAGTCTATCCAAAATTGATATTGTTAATTGAGCAGAGGGATCATCACTTTCATATAAATGTTATTAATACCCGGGTGATTATCTGCCTGGGTTTTTTTGTATATATTTTTATATACAAGTAGATATAAGCTTGATGCAGCCTGGGCAGGAGAGAATTTATCTGCCCAGTTTTTTCATATGAATTTTGGCGATGTTGGTGTTGCGGGATGACACACAGGTCATCCCCTACTTTTGCACTAGGGTGAATATTTGCTATGTATATAAAGGAGAGATAGTTATGATAAGTTTTTCAGTAAATGATTTAAATAAATACTATGGAGCCAACCATGTGTTAAAGGGTTTAAGCTTAGAAATTTTTGAAGGCGAAAAGGTAGGGCTGCTGGGTAAAAATGGAGCGGGTAAATCTACTTTGTTTAAAGTATTAGCAGGCATAGAGAGCTATGAAAGTGGAAGCGTTATTATTCCTGATACTGTAAGGATAGGGGTATTGGATCAGATTCCTGAATATCCTGATGGCTATAAGGTCATAGATGTTTTGATGACAGCCTTTGAAAAGCACCTTGCTTTAAAGGAGGAAATGAGTAATTTAGAGCATAATATGACTGCCAACTATACCGAAAAGGTTATGAAGCGTTATGGAGAAATACAATCACGCTTTGAGGCTATGGGTGGTTATACAATAGATAATGAGATTGCAAAGGTATGTAATGGACTGCAAATAAGTACAGATATGCAGAAGCAAGAGTTTATGCTGCTAAGCGGTGGGGAAAAAACTAAGATAAACCTTGGCAGGATATTGCTTCAAAATACCAATGTGCTGTTGCTGGATGAGCCTACAAACCACTTGGATATTGCTTCTACAGAGTGGATTGAGGAGTTTCTAAAACAGTACAAAGGAACGGTAATAGTGATTTCTCATGATAGGTATTTTCTTGACAATGTGGTCACAAGGATAGTTGAGATAATAGAAGGTGAAGCAGAGCTATATCAAGGCAACTATAGCTTCTATGCAGTCGAAAAGGAAGAAAGGTATTTGCAGAAGCTGGCTCAGTTTGAGCAGGAACAGAAGAAAATCAAGCAGTTGGAGGAAGCAGCAAGAAAAATGCATGAATGGGCAAACAATGCAGACAATCCTGCTATGCATAGGAGAGCTTTTTCTGTAGAAAAACGTATTGAAAGAATGGAAAAAACAGATAAGCCTCTAAAAGAGAAGGCTATTACAGCCTCTTTTGGTCAGGAAAGCTTCTCAGGCAAGGAAATTGCGGTTTTCAAGGGAATATCTAAAGCTTACAATAATAAGGTTCTTGATAATATCAGTATGACATTATTTAAAGGTGATAGGATTGCATTATTGGGCAAGAATGGCTGTGGTAAAACTACGCTTTTGAAAATCATTACAGGAGAGGAAGAAGCGGATACAGGCATTGCAAAGCTGGGAGAAAGTATAAAATATGCACTATTACAGCAGAATATTGTTTTTGAAAAGCCTGAGAGAACTGTTTTGGATGCTATTAGATATGATTTAGAGATTACTGATTCAGCAGCTAGAAATATGCTGGCGGCATATAAGTTCAAGGGTAATGATGTGTTCAAAAAGATTGAAGCTTTATCTGGAGGAGAAAAAACAAGACTAAGACTATGTATACTAATGCAAAAGGACGTAAATATGCTGATTCTGGATGAACCTACAAATCATTTAGATATAGCTTCGAGAGAGTGGATAGAGGAATGTGTTGAGGACTTTAGCGGCACTATACTTTTTGTATCCCATGATAGATATTTTATAAATCGTTTTGCAGAAAAGATATGGGAGCTGGAGAATGGCTGCATAAGTGAGTTTAGTGGTACTTATGAAGAGTTTAGAGAATATAAAGAAAAAGCTAAGACACCTGATATTGTAAGACCTATAGCTAAAGAAAAACCAAAGCTTCAAATAAAACAAACTAAGGTTGATGAACAACAAATGCAGAAGCAAAGGCTAAAACTGGAAAATGAAATATCGGAGCTGGAAACAAATATTAAGGCTGTAGAGCTAGAGATTGAACAAGCTGGTTCTGATTATGTGAGACTGCAAGAGCTGATTGGAGCAAAGGAAAGCTTGGAAGGTAAATTAGAGCTGTTGTATAAAAAATGGATGGAGTAATAAAGTAGGGGATGACACACAGGTCATCCCCTACTTTATTACATTAATTCTTTGATGCATTTAATAGTATAGTCTATATCCTCTATGGTTACATCATTGCTGGTTACAAATCTCAATTCTCCTTTTTCTGCACCGTTGATTTTTATGCCTTTTTGATAAAGCTTTTCAACAAATTCTGCATCAGATATTTTGAGATTTTCTATAGTGAAAAATACCATGTTTATATGAATGCTTGCTATATCTAGTTTTACCCCGGGTATTTCTAGTAGTCTATTTGCAAGATATTTAGCATTATCATGGTCAATATGAAGCCTTTTTGTCATATCCTTTAGTGAAATTAAGCCGGCAGCTGCAAGAATACCTACTTGTCTCATGCCGCCCCCTAAAAGCTTTCGATTTTTCTTAGCCTTGTCTATAAAAGCTTTACTGCCTGCTAATATGGAGCCAACTGGTGAGCAAAGTCCTTTTGATAAACAGAACATAACAGAATCAGCATATGCAGTTATCAGCTTTGCTTCGACACCTAGATATTCAGCAGCATTAAAAAGTCTTGCACCATCTAAATGTACAGACAGATTATGCTTTTTTGCAATATTATATATATTCTTCATCACATCTAGGGGTACTACCCTGCCATTAGATAAAGCATTTTCCATGCATATAAGTGTTGTATCAGGCTGGTGTAAGTCCTCCACACGGATAGCCGCTTCAACATCCTCTGGTCTCATAACACTGTTTATGCCTTTTACTGTTCTCATGTTTACACCTGATAAAACAGCTACTGCCCCGACTTCATGTATTACTATATGACAATTCTCTTCAACAATTATTTCGTCGCCTCTTCTGGTATGAGTCATTACTGCAAGCTGATTTCCCATGGTTCCGCTTGGTACAAACATGGCTGCTTCTTTTTCCACCAAATCTGCGGCCAGCTTTTCCAGCTCTAAAACCGTAGGGTCATCTCCATATACATCATCTCCAACTATTGCTTCTGCCATCGCCATTCTCATTTCCTTTGTAGGCATGGTAACTGTATCACTTCTAAAATCAATGTATCTCAATATTTCTACCTCCCTGAATGTTATATATCTAAAGATAATTATACAATACACATCAAAAAAAGTCATATATATAAACCATTCTAATAAATTATAATAGATATGTTGCAAAACATATAGATAAGCTGCAAAATAAAAAATAGGCTAAATGATGGCTATAGTGTCAATAAGCTTTGTAAAGGGGCGTGCGAAATGAAACTATTTATTGTTAAAAGAGCTTTGGTTCTTATTGTCGGGATTGTTATATTAGCATTGTTTATTGCATCAGTATACTATGCTTTTAATCCTATAGCAGAGACCTTCAAGAACAGTATTGAATATCAAAAGGCAGAAAGACAGTTTCTAAAGAAATATACAGCACTGCAGGATAAGTTTGAGTTTATGCTTCCTTCAACCTGGTCTACTATGGAGCAGACATTTAGCGGAGGAGAGATAATATATAGTCTAGCTTTCATGTCCGATGATAAAAAAACCCATGGTATTGTGCAGGTTTGGGATATAGATAAACCCCTAAAGCAGTTTATTGATGAGTCTAAGGAATCAGCTGTCGGAGTAGTGGACTTTAAGTATTACAGGGTCAAGGAGATAAAATCAAACCAAAACAAGGGCTATCTTCTAGACTACAGCAGACGGACAGATCAAGACAAGTATGTCAGAGCCTATGAAGCATTTATTGAGGGTGCGAACAATAGAATTTATAGGGTTAGCTTTTTTGTAAACGAAGAAAACTGGAAGTCTCAGTATATTATACTGTTCAACAGAATAATAAGAGCCCTTACGATTAAGCAATAATAGACATATGCTGTTCAATGAAAAAAACTCACCTTTGTCGTTATTTGCAAATATACTCAGAGCTATTTCCTGGGAAATTGCGACAATGACATAGGGACAATTCGACAAGAGACAAGACCAATACATAACTATTATTCTACAATAGAGGAAATCATTATATTATATCGAATATTACAATGATAATTTAGGGGGGGTTAATTATGGGTTATGACTATAATAATTTGGCTAGATGGATTGGTAGCATTGTGGCATCTATAACGCTTATATATCCATACTTGAAGAATGGGGCAAATATCAAATCGGTCTATCCACCGATAATATTGATAATATCAATGATAAGCATCAGTTTTATAGTAATTTATAGAAAAAAGAGTAAGAATGGTATGGATGCTAAAAGTGAACTGTTTGTATTTTTAGTGGACATAATTTCTCTTGGTACAGCTATATATAGTAAGCTGCCAGTCATACCATTCATCCTATTTTGGATTATTGCATATAACTCCAAAAGGATTCTATCTTTAATATTAATGATATATTATAGGCTAGCTATTGCATTCATAAACCTTATTGATAAAAAGCCATTTTGCAGTTTCAGTTTCATTTTCGATTTAGATTTTGTTAAAAGTCTAAGACTTATCAAAGATGCAGATAATGATGCAACTAATATAAAAAAACAAGCGGGTTTTTTAGAAGCATATAAAAAAAATCCACCAGTTATTTATTCAAAACACTTAGATAAAATAAAAAGCTGGAATGGATATGCATTTAATATCTTACTCCTAAAGGGTAGTCAAATTGAGTTGAAAAAGCTAGAATGCAGCGATACTAAAAGTAAAGCAAAATATGATTTTAAATTAAAAGTGGATAATACTTCATGTAAGTATGGTATATATAGTAATGTGGGAAAGCAAGTAATCAGAAATTGGAACCAGAATTCAGTTTATAATCCAATGAATGACCTACAAAAAATAAATGACTTTTTTAACAATGATAATATATCTTCTATAAAATTATCTGCTGATGCATATTACCGCTGGTCATCGGGTGGGGCTTTGCCAATAGTAAAATATAAGAATGAAACTTGGTATGTATTATTTGTCAGAAACATTAATCCTGTTGGGCTAAATATTGCAAACGGAGCCTCAGAATCTGAAGAAGAACATACTAATTTACATCGGCTTGCTATAAGGGAATTTAATGAAGAAGTTAGTGTTGTACAAATAAGAGATAAAAAAGGGAATTATTACTCTGGAACTCAGAAGGAGCTCCAGCTTCCTGACAATCTAGTTATTGGTGATAAGACTAAAGGAGATATAGAAAACGAATTAAAAAGTAGAAAGTTTATTTTACATCAGAGAAGCAAGCGGAATCAAAATGAGTTTAATAATAGGCTTGAGCTTGTTAAGGACTACATAGAAGTATCTGATGTAACAGGAACAGGGTTTTCAGTGGAAATTAATAGCAGACAATCTGAGAAGAATGTTATTTTCAATATAAATCCTTTTGAAAGTGGAATCGAATGTGTGAAGCTTTTCAAGTTTAACATGGAAGAAACTGATACTATCCTTTATGGGGAGATATGGGAGATAGCAGATTGTTTAATAAGAGAGCCCGTTGTATTAATATCTGCAGAATATATAAAGACATACTTCGATATGGTCGGATCTCTTGGTACTCACTATAATGAAAGCCCTTACTGTGATTGTAGATATTTAGAGTGGTTGCCGGATGAAGCTTATCATATATTTGGGTTTGATATTGTTCAACGAGAAAAAATATTTAATAAACTGGATGAAGAACTTAAAAAAGATATAGTTATAAACAATGGAAAAGAAGAGCTAAAGGGAACTATAAACAAATTAATAAAAAATAAAAAATTTGCAGAATACAAATATCATAAAGAATGGATTGAGAAGAATAGAATTTGTTTTATTGAAGATAAAGATATAGAAGGTGAATATAAGATAAATAATAGCTATAAGAATGAAAAGGGTGTAAATCCATTAAAATTTTTATGCCCAGTATCGTGGAAAACTATGGAGACAATAGTGAAATATGATTTAAACATATACTTGGATAGGGATGCCAAAGACAATGATATTGTTAAAGGAAAAAGAGAGTTTTATAAAAAATATATATCTAGGCACCTTAAAAAGACTAAGGAAACTTCAGAAGAAATTGCATCTAGCCAGGATGAAAATAAGTAATAAATTAGTGACAAGGGGACTAGTCTGCCCCCTTGTCAAATCCTATCTCTCGTCCAAATCCCAAACTGGTACATTCATCCTAGTCTTGTTATCAAGAATAGTTATATCAGCATTATCTTTGTTTGAATTTACATCTTCAATCCAAACAGGACTATTCTTATAAAATACATCTATTTTATCCGTTGAATTTATAATTTCTTGTGCACGTTTTAACTTCATCAAATCAACTCCATTTCTTTTTAATCTTATTATCCATTTGTTATGGAATTCTATACGTGAATAAACAGAATAGCTTATAATAATTAATAAAAATTAGAATAATAATCAATATGATTGTACAATAATTAAAAGTAAGAATTGATTAGTGCGTAACATATTGTATAATACTTATATGACAGGAAATTATAGGGATAGAAATATTAACACCAAAGAGGAGAAATATATGGGTAAAATAGAATTAACTGCACCATGCAATTTTGCATTAGAGGCAGTGCTGGCAAGAGAAATAAGGGACTTAGGTTATGAGACTACTGAGGTTGTAGACGGAAGAGTTAACTTTGAAACTGATGAGTATGGGATTTGTATGTCAAACCTTTGGCTGCGTACAGCAGAGAGAATATTGTTGAAGGTTGGCGAATTTTATGCAGAAACTTATGAGGAGCTATTTCAAAATACAAAAAAGCTGCCTTGGCATAAATGGATACCTAAAGACGCAGAATTTCCGGTAGCGAAGGCTTCCTCTATCAAATCCAAGCTTTTTAGCGCTTCGGATATTCAAGCCATAGTAAAAAAGGCTGTAGTGGAAAACATGAAACAAAAGCATAAGCTGGATTGGTTTCCTGAGAAGGGAGCCAAATATCCTATACATGTGTTTTTAAATAAAGATAAAGTATTACTTTATATAGATACAACAGGCTATGCACTTCACAAAAGAGGATATAGAGAGCTTGCCAATGAAGCACCAATTAAAGAAACCTTAGCAGCAGCTATGGTACTGCTTACTCCATGGCATGCAGACAGACTAATGATTGATCCTTTTTGTGGATCTGGGACGATACTTATAGAGGCGGCTATGATAGGTTTAAATATTGCACCTGGCTTAAATAGAGAGTTCACGGCGGAAAAGTGGGATATTACACCAAAGGAGCTCTGGGATAAAGCAAGGACTGAAGCTAGACAGAAAATTAAAACGGATGTAAAATTAACGTTACAAGGCTATGATATAGATGATAGAGCACTTAAGATAGCACGTGAAAATGCAAGACTTGCAGGAGTAGAAAATCAAATACATTTTCAAAATAGAGATGTAAGAGAGTTAAGCAGCACTGATAAATTTGGCTTCGTAGTAACAAATCCTCCTTATGGAGAGCGACTACAGGATACAAAATCAGTAGAACCCCTTTACAAGGATATGGGAAAGGTATTTAAAAAGCTTGATACATGGTCCTTCTATATAATCACTGCTCATGAAGGCTTTGAAAAGCTCTTTGGAAGAAGAGCTGACAAGAAACGTAAATTGTATAATGGTATGTTAAAGACTGATTATTATCAGTTTCATGGTCCAAAACCGCCTAGAGCGGAAAAAGAGATATCGAGGGTATAGCCTCGATATCTCTTTTTTGTCAGATGTTGTGAATCACAAAGCTTTATCAAAAAATATATTATAGCGAGCATTAGTTTTTTAAAATATTTCCACAAAAATTAAAACAAACTATACTTGTTTTACGTATATATAATAAGTATGATTATATTATGCAAAACTGATATAGAAATAACTTTAAATATTATTTGATTTTGAATGGGAGTGGATGATATTGAGTCACGGTAGATTTGACAATGAGTTTGATGAGCATGGCAAAGGCAGACAGTATAGGAATAGAGG
>JBAVGO010000029.1:0-3306 GCA_049684915.1 Lutisporaceae bacterium
GGTTAACAGCAATTACACCATATTGGTTAAATAGATATTTGTCACCTTCTACGATTATTTCTAAATCAATTTTATCCTTCATTGAAAGGTAAGTAGCTCTATCTGTATAAGTATAGGCTTTCATTTCATCAGCCATTTGTATAACCGCTCCCATACCCTTACCAGCTGAAATATACCAATCACCAGTCGGTTGTATGTTTAACTGCTTCCATAACGCTAACTCTGCTTTATGAGTACCTGAGTCATCGCCTCTGGATATAAATTTAACCTTATTGTCATTTATATACTGAAGTGCTTTCAATGCCTTTTGCTCTGATGCATTCTTTACACTCACATCATCCTTTGGTCCGATAAGTACAAAATCATTGTACATAACATCAAATCTTTCAATACCATGACCAGCCTTCACAAACTCTTCTTCAGATGCTTTTGCGTGAACTAAAAGTACATCGGCTTCACCATCTTCACCCATCTTTAATGCTTGACCAGTACCAACTGCCACAACCATTATCGTTATTCCTGTATCTGCTTTAAATACAGGCAGTAGATAATCTAGGAGACCTGAATCTTGTGTGCTTGTTGTAGTAGCTAGGATAAGTTCCTTTGTAACCTCTGGTACAGGTTTTACATCTGTGTTGCTTTGTTGATTTGAACTGCAAGCAGTAAATACCAGTGAAAGCATAAGCACAAAAGCAATTGTTAGTAGAATTCTTCTTTTCTTCATTTTGTTCTTCCTCCTATAAACACAGAAATTTTGCTTTCCTGTGTATTTTAATGTGTAAAAATCCTAGCTCCTTATATACCTAGAATAAAAAACTCTCCATATAAGGAGAGTTAGCACAGCAAAACAAAAGACGTTTATAAAAACGTCCACAGCACAAAAACACATGTATGCTGCTCCTTTCCAAATGGGAGGCACCACCGTTTCCAATGATACCCTAATCGGCTTACAATCCATAGAATAATTTCAACAGGCTTTGCAAGCTCGGAGCTATTAAATTTACAAATATTATATCATTCATTTTATATCTCTTCAATTACTATAATTTATATTTATGTGAAATACTAGCATATGATACATACAAAGTATAAAAATACTTGTTGACTATAATGCATATTCATAATATAATATTAATTGTCTCATAGGGGTATAGCTCAATTGGTAGAGTAGCGGTCTCCAAAACCGTTGGTCGTAGGTTCGAGACCTACTACCCCTGCCACTTTTAAAACATAACTGCTTAAAAGCAGTTTTTTTCATTCTACAAAGCTTTTCTGATATACACCCCATTTTTTAAGTGCTTTATCGCTTCCTATCCATACAGGTGTCCCTTTTTTAACATACCCATACAATTCTTCTACATCAAGGTTTAACATTCTTATACAGCCTCTTGAAACGTTTTTACCTATAGAATAAGGATTATTATTACCGTGAATTCCATATTTATTTTTGTTTCCAATATTTAGCCCCAGCCATCTATATCCTAGTGGATTATCCTTAGAACCTCCGTCTCTGGGCTCTGTATATCCTCCACCTGACCATTCCGGATTTACCACCTTAACTTTAACATTAAATCTTCCTTCTGGAGTCACGAAGTCTGTCCTTCCAAGTGCAACGGGGTATTTTTTTATTGCTTTTTTATTCCAATATACTGTGAGTATTCTATTGCTTTTATTCACTGTTATCCATAGCTTGCTACTAGCAGAAGTATTTACAAAGTCCTTATATTGCACTGTTTTTCCATGCTGAAGTCTATTTATTAAAGCAGTTCTGAATTCCTTTCCAGCTACTCCATCAGCAGTTATATTACTGTCACTTTGAAAGTGAAGTACTGCATTTCTATAATTTAATTGTTCATCCTTGAACTCACTTTTATAGTAACCAAGCTGTTTTAAGCTATCTGTGTAAGTCTCTTTTATAGAGCTTTCATTCCTGAATCCAGCACTATAGCCATAGATATCATCAGAATAGAAAAATAAATTTAATGATAATATACAAGACAGCAAAACCGCTAATAAAACTCTCATAAGTTTTTGCTCCTTCGTGTCCAATTGTTTTATATTGAACATTTTCATAATTGGCTTAAGTAAAAGCCTTTTATCATTAAATTTATTTTTTACATTATACTATTAAATATGAATGTTACTTATTGCTATATAATTGATGATTATTTTGCATATAACCATGAATTAAAGAAAGTATCCAAATCTTGTTTTGAAACATTTTCACTAATTTTTATAAAATCATCTGTTGTTGCATTTTTAAATTCAAATTCTTTAAAATACTCTTTCATAACCTTAAAAAAGGTCTCATCTCCAAGCTTATTTCTAAGTTCATTTAAAACAACTGCTCCTCTTGTATATACAGTTGCTCCATAATCATCCCAATTATTAAACTCATCTAAGCTTCGAACAACTACTCCATCTATAATATGTTCTGCCATTACCTCATCATGCCTATTCTGAACACTACTAGTGAAATAGTTTTTTCCTCTTTCTGTATTTAAAGAGTTCTCAATATATATACTTTCTGAATAAGTTGCAAAACCTTCATCTAGCCAAGCTTCGTCAATCTGATCATTTCCAACTAAGCTATACCACCATTGATGTGCCGTTTCATGAGCTATTACTATAGCAAGCATGTCACTATTAGATAAGCTTTTATAATAACTATCGCTGATATATATAAGTCCAGGGTATTCCATACCACTTGGGAATACAGTTTCTACTACAGAATATGAAGGATATGGATACTCTCCAAATTTCTCATTAAATATTTTAATAGAATCAACTCCTATCTCAAGGGCTTCTTTTCCTTTTTTCTCATTGCCCTTATAATAATAGGATTTAACTACTGTTCCATCAACTATTTGCTCTTTAACCAAAAAATTGTTATTTGCAATAAAAGCAAAATCCCTCATATTATTTCCTTGAAATTCCCATATCTTATTATTGTTTTCCTCTTCTTCCTTAACCAAACGACCAGAAGCAGCTATTGTATATTCCTTTGGTGCTTTTAACTTTACGGTGTAGTTAGAAGAATCACTATAGAACGGATCTCCTATAGCAAAATACTTATCAAGATTCCAACCCTCTTTATCATAAACTGCCGCCACTGGATACCAGTTGCCTAAGTTAAAATGATTATCTCCCCAGCCGAAGCGTTCATTTGCAGGGGGAATATTCACTTTAAAGCTCATATCAAGCTCTATAGTGGCTTCAGGTTTAATAGCTTTAGAAAGCTCAACCTTCATTATAGAATTTCCCTCACCTTGAAAGGAATATTTCAAGCTTTCGCCTGTCTTTGTT
>JBAVGO010000030.1:0-32894 GCA_049684915.1 Lutisporaceae bacterium
ACATATTAGAATGAAGCAATAAAAATAGCTGGATATCCAGCTATTTTCTCTATATAATATATATATATTTTATAACGAAATTTTAAAGTTGGTGTTGGATATGTTACAAAAACTTCTTGATAAAATTGAAAAATATAATTCTTCTGATAGTATCGAAATAATTAAGAAAGCATATGATTTTGCTTTACAAGCACATGCAGGACAGAAGAGACAATCAGGGGAGGAATATATCTCCCATCCTATAGAAGTAGCTTATATTTTGGCTGACCTGAATCTGGATAATGTCACTATCGCTGGGGGTATACTTCATGATGTTATAGAAGATACTGCATACACTTATGAAGATATCAAGAATGAGTTTGGTGGAGAAATCGCAATGCTGGTTGATGGCGTTACTAAGCTAGGTAAGCTGGAGTATACGACTAAGGAAGATCAACAGGCTGAGAATCTTAGGAAGATGTTTATAGCAATGGCAAAGGATATAAGAGTTATTCTAATTAAGCTTGCTGACCGTCTTCACAATATGAGAACACTGAAATATATGACAGAAGAGCAGCAAAAGGAAAAAGCCAGAGAGACAATGGAGATTTATGCGCCTATAGCCCACCGCCTTGGAATATCTATGATAAAGTGGGAGATGGAGGACTTAGCCTTACGATATCTTGAGCCAAAGGAATACTATGATCTGGTTGATAAGGTTGCAAAAAAGAGACAGGAAAGAGAAGAGTATATAAACGAAGTTATTGAACAGCTTAAGGAGAAAATTCATAATGTGGGTATAGAGGCTCATATTGAAGGCAGACCGAAAAGTTTTTCAAGCATATACAGGAAAATGTTCTTACAAAACAAAGCCTTTGATCAGATATTTGACCTGACAGCAGTTCGTATTATAGTTGAAACTGTGAAGGACTGCTATGGCTCCTTGGGTATTGTCCATACTCTATGGAAGCCTATACCTGGAAGATTCAAGGATTATATCGCTATGCCTAAGCCTAACATGTATCAGTCTCTGCATACAACCGTAATAGGCCCGGATGGACAACCCTTCGAGGTCCAGATTAGAACATGGGAGATGCATAGAACCTCTGAGTATGGTATTGCGGCTCACTGGAAGTACAAAGAGGGCAAAGATTCTTTGAAGGACTTTGATGAAAAGTTCACTTGGCTTAGACAAATGCTGGAGTGGCAAAAGGAGATAAAGGACACAAAAGAGTTTATGGAAACTCTAAAAATAGATTTGTTGGTTGATGAGGTTTATGTTTTCACTCCAAAGGGTGATGTAATTGACCTTCCTGTTGAATCCACTCCTATAGATTTTGCATATAAGATTCATAGTCACATCGGTAATAAGTGTGTAGGGGCCAAAATAAACGGAAGGATAGTAACCTTAGACTACAAGCTGCAAAATGGCGATATTGTAGAGATAATAACTTCAACAAATGCCAACGGTCCAAGTCGGGATTGGCTGAAGATTGTAAAAAGTAATCATACAAAGAATAAAATCAAACAGTGGTTTAAAAAGGAAAAAAGAGAAGAAAATATTCTAAAGGGTAGAGAACTTTTAGAGAGAGAAGTAAAAAGACATGGCTATGTAGCATCAATTCTTTTAAAACCTGAGTGGTTGGATACTGTGACTAAAAATTTCAGTCTACATTCTGTTGAAGATTTGTATTCCTCTGTTGGCTATGGAGGTCTGTCAGCAAACCAGGTTATATTGAAGATGAAGGATGAATACAAAAAGGTATTCAAGCCTGAAGACAAGGATATTATTGCTGAGCTTGAGGATAAGCTGCAAAAACCGGACGTCAAGAAAAAAATAAACACTAATGGGGTTAAGGTAAAGGGCATAGATAATGTCTTGATTAGATTTGCCCACTGCTGCAATCCAGTACCAGGAGATGAGGTTTTTGGCTATATTACCAAGGGCAGAGGCGTATCAATACATCGGAAAAACTGTCCAAATGCCAATGAATTCTTTAAAGAAAGTGAAAGATTGATTGAAGTAGAGTGGAATGAGGTAACGAAGGTTTCATACAATGCAGATGTTGAGATAAGAGCTTATGATAGAAAGGGCTTACTCGTTGAAATTACTACTATGATTGATGAGAGCAAAATCAATATAAATTCTTTCTACTCAAGAACTACGAAGGATAGAATGGCGGTAATTAATTTTATACTTGAGATACATGATGTTGAACAGTTAAATAAGCTGATAAGAAAGTTTAAAAAAATAGAAGGCGTTGTTGATGTATTTAGATCAAAACAATAACGGATTGGTAGTAATATGAGAGCAGTTGTACAAAGGGTGACACAGGGTAGTGTGGAGGTTGAGCAAATACTGGTAGGAAGCATCGGCAAGGGTCTGGTAGTATTGCTAGGGGTTAGTGAAGGTGATACTATGGACGATGTTAAATACATGACGGACAAAATACTTAATTTAAGGGTATTTGATGATGAAGAAGGTAAGATGAATTACTCACTTTTGGATATAAAAGGTGAATTAATGGTGGTATCTCAGTTTACACTTTATGGTGATTGTCGAAAGGGACGCAGACCAAATTATATGGCTGCTGCAAGGCCTGAATTGGCTGATGAGCTGTATAAGGAGCTGATAAAGGCTTGTAGAGCTCAGCTTGTAAAAACAGAGACAGGCGTATTCCAAACGGATATGAAGGTTAATATAATAAACGATGGGCCTGTTACATTAATAATTGATAGTGAGAAAATAATATAGTTTTAATTTTTACTTTTGGGAGGCATAATTATGTTTAAAAAGTTACCACTTAGCAGATCATCAACAAATTGCTATATAATCGCTGATGATAATACAAAGGAAGCTGCAGTTATTGATCCCGCAGGAGAATTTGAGCTAATAAAAGGTTTTATTGAGAAAAATAGTTTAAATGTTAAGTATATATTGCTGACTCACGGGCATGGAGATCACATAGTTGCACTGAGAGAGCTTCGAGATTACAGCAAAGCACCAGTAGGCATACAGGCTGCTGATGAAAGTATGCTAAACGATGCTAGTATTAACTATTCTTTTATGTTTAGTAGTAATCCTATTGAGGAAAAGTCAGATTTCCATCTTGAGGATGGAGAGGTTTTTAAGCTGGGAGCATCTGAGTTTAAGATATTACACACTCCGGGACACACCATGGGAAGCATAGGGATATTATTTGGTAAGGACTTGATTTCAGGTGATACCTTGTTTGCTAGAGGAATAGGCAGAACAGACTTACCAGGTGGAGATTATGAAAGCATAATTAAATCTATCCGCACAAAGTTATTTACATTACCAGAAGATGTAGCTGTACATCCTGGACATGGCGAATCCTCTACAATAGGAGCAGAAAAGGCAAATAATCCATTTTTTAAATAATAAATATTCATGCATATACTTAAAACCGCTGGCAACAATAAATACATAATAAAATCAGCGTATAGCTCATAAAGCGGGAGGGTAAGCATGGATAAACGAGAGAGATGGAACCTGAGAAAGCCTTCGAGTTTCAAAGTAGATAATGATTTCGATGATATGATGACTGTAATGGAGTCAGACCTTGAAGATTATGAAGTAGCTGCTGAACTAGGAATAAGCCCTATTAAGGTTTCTATGATAAGAAGAGAACTATTTGAGGATTAGACGGTGAATAATATATGATTAAGCTAGTAGTTAACCATGATTTTGCCATGGAAGCGGCTGATATAGTTAGGTTATTTTATGGCATACAAGACATTGAAATATTAAAACCTGAGACCTTGGAAAATGACCAAGGTCTTTTTAAAGATTCTGATATTCTTTTGCAAAGTTTGTTGGAATATAATACAGAAAGCATTTCAGCACACTCATCTATGAAGCATCAAGAGATAAAAAGTGAGCATAATGAAGTATTCCTTACTACTTGTGACTTAAAGAAACAAGTAAAAGCAGCAGTTAAGCTTACTATGTACAAGCTTCTGTCCAATAGACTAAATAAGTCATATCCTTGGGGCATCTTAACAGGAATACGTCCACTAAAAATAGTTCATGAGCTTTTGGATAAGGGATATGATAGAGAGTATATTATGGAGTATATGGAGAATAATCATCTAGTCAGTAAAGAAAAGGCTGAACTGTCAATTGATATTGCTTTTACTGAGCGAAGGTTTATATATCCTTTGGATAGCAATAAAGTCAGCATTTATATCGGAATCCCATTTTGCCCTACCAGATGCCATTATTGCTCCTTTACATCTAATTCCTTAAAGACAGCAGGTAATATGGTTGAGGGCTATTTGATTGCTCTTATATATGAAATGGAACAGACTGCAGCATTTATGAATAAAAACAATTTGATGGTGCAGACTATTTATATTGGAGGAGGTACACCTACTACTTTATCAGAAAAACAGCTTGAGCTGCTTTTAGGTAAAGCACAAAAGCTTTTTGGTGGAAATTTGCTAGAGTTTACATGCGAGGCAGGGCGACCCGACACCATTACGGAAGGTAAGCTGCTTATTATGAAGCAGTATGGGGTTACAAGGATAAGTATAAATCCTCAATCTATGAATGATGAGACTCTTGTGAGAATAGGCAGAGCTCATACCGTTCTGGAAACTATAAAAAGCTTTGAGCTGGCAAGAGAGCTGGGCTTTGATAATATAAACATGGATATAATATTGGGACTGTCTGGGGAGGGTTTGCAGCACCTAGATAATACTTTGCAACAAATAGCTAAACTACAGCCCGAAAGTCTTACTGTACATACTATGGCTATAAAAAGAGCTTCAATTATCCATGAAAAGCTTAAACAATCAGAAATAACTGAAGGTATTGTTGCTCAAATGATGGAGAAAGCTACTGCGTTTGCTAAGCAGCAGGATATGAAGCCCTATTACCTTTATAGGCAAAAGCACATGACAGAGAACTTAGAAAACATTGGCTACTGCAAGCCAGGCTTTGAATGTATATATAACATACAGATAATTGAGGAGAAACAGACCAACATTGCCTTTGGAGCTGATGCTATTACAAAAGCTATATATATTGACAGTGGCTTGATAAAACGACAAAGAAATATAAAGGATATTAAGCTTTATATAGAAAATATACAACAGCAAATTGATAAGAAAATTCAATTGCTTGATGAATTATATAATAAATAGGTATTATATGTAGATATACTGTTGACATATGTTGTAATAAGTATTATAATATATCATCAATAGGGAAAATTTTATATTTAAGCACTGAATAGGAAAAGTAGTCTGAAACTGCTCGTCAGGGATGGAATGTCACGACTGGAAGCATTCCTTTAGAAAGACAGATGAACGACACCTATGAGCTCAATTGCTGAAATCATTAGGCAGTTGCGAATATCCACGTTAAGGATTTAAGTTTGTTTTTACAAGCAGGGTGGCACCACGGGAATTACTCTCGTCCCTGACGATTATGTCAGAGGCGGGAGTTTTTATATTTTTAAAAGTAATTGAAATAGAATAGGAGTGATAAATATGCAAATTAAAAGACCAAAGGGAACGGAAGACGTTACTCCGTCACAGATTTATAAGTGGCAGTATGTAGAAGCACTAATTAGAGAAATCTGTACGCTTAATGGATACGCTGAAATTAGGACGCCTGCTTTTGAGCATACTGAGCTTTTTCAAAGAGGTGTAGGAGAAACTACTGACGTAGTACAGAAAGAAATGTATACCTTTGAGGACAAGGCTGGAAGAAGTATAACACTTAAGCCAGAAGGAACTTCACCTGCTGTAAGAGCATTTATAGAAAACGGAATATTTAACGAGCCACAACCAACAAAAATGTTTTACTTTAATCCTTGTTTCCGATATGAGAAACCACAGGCAGGAAGACTAAGAGAGCATCACCAGTTTGGGGTTGAGGCTTTTGGAGCAAGTGATCCATCTATTGATGCTGAGGTAATAAACATTGCAATGACTTTGTATAGAAGACTGGGAGTTGAAGGCCTTGAGCTTAAAATAAATAGTATAGGTTGTCCTAATTGTAGAATAGAATATAACAAAAAGCTTAAGGAATATCTGAGTCCTAAGCTAGATAAGCTTTGTGAAACCTGCCAAGATAGATACAATAAGAATCCTCTACGTATTATAGACTGCAAGGAGGAAAGATGTCAGCAGCAAATAACTGACATACCTTTCATGCTGAATAATCTCTGTGAGGAATGCAGTGAACACTTTGATAAGTTTAAAGAAGCTCTAGATTTAATCGGTCTCAAATATACTGTTGACCCTAGGATTGTTAGAGGGTTAGATTATTACTCTAAGACAGCCTTTGAAATAGTAACAGACAAAATTGGTGCTCAGTCTACAGTATGTGGGGGCGGACGTTATGATGGACTTGTTGAAGAAGTTGGTGGTCCATCTACACCTGGTGTTGGCTTTGGAATGGGAATAGAAAGGCTGCTATTACTCCTCGAAAAGTCTGGCATAGAAATACCTACACCTGAGACTATGGATTTGTTTATTATAGGGCTTGGAGCTGCAGGGGTCAAAGAGTCTATAAAGCTAGTACATACTTTGAGAGATAATAGTATAAAGGCTGATAAGGACTATATGGCAAGAAGTCTTAAGGCTCAGATGAAATATGCAAACAAATTAAATGCAAAGTATGTGACTGTAATCGGTGAGGACGAAATTAATAATAACAAAATTAAAGTAAAGAATATGGAAAACGGTAGCGAAGAGGAAATCCAGTTGAATCAATTGGTGGAATATATTAATTCAAAAAAGCAGGGGGCGAAATAAATGAGTAAATTTAACAGAACCAATATGTGTGGAGAGTTAAGTGAAAATAATATAGGTCAAAAGGTAACGGTATATGGCTGGGTTCAGAAAAGTAGAGATTTAGGCAGTCTAAAGTTTATAGATTTGAGAGATAGAACTGGCTTGGTGCAAGTAGTTATTAATAAGGATGCTACTGAGAGCTTGTTTAATGAAGCAGCAAAGGTAAGAGGAGAGTTCGTACTTGGCATTACAGGAGAAGTTGCTAAAAGAGGTGGAGCTGTAAATACCAAAATAAGCACAGGAAGTATAGAGATAATAGTAAGTGGTTTGGATATAATCAGTAAATCTGAGACGCCACCAATATATATCGAGGATGACGCTAAGGAATCAGAAGCTGTAAGATTGAAATATAGATATCTTGACCTTAGAAAGCCTTCTATGCAAAAGATTTTCTTTACAAGACACAAGGTTACTAAGATTGTGAGAGAATATCTTGATGAAAAGGGCTTCATTGATGTAGAGACACCGATTCTAACAAAAACTACTCCTGAGGGCGCAAGAGATTACCTTGTACCAAGCAGAGTACAACCAGGGAACTTCTATGCACTGCCTCAATCACCTCAGCTATTCAAGCAGATATTGATGGTATCAGGCTTTGATAGATACTACCAGATAGTAAAATGCTTCAGAGATGAGGATTTAAGAGCTGACAGACAGCCTGAGTTTACACAGATAGATATGGAGCTGTCCTTTGTTGATATAGATGATGTAATAGAGGTAAATGAAGGATTAATCCAAAGACTTTTTAAGAAAATATTAGACGTAGACGTGCAGCTTCCAATGATGAGATTGACTTACAAGGAAGCGATGGAAAGATACGGCTCTGATAAGCCAGATACTCGTTTAGGCTTAGAGATAAAGGATATAGCAGATATAGTAGCTGCTTCGGAGTTCAAAGTGTTTTCAGATACTATTGCAAACAAAGGACTTATAAAAGCTATAAATGCTGAGGGTATCGGTGCAAGAATAAGTCGTAAGGAAATAGATAGTCTTGGTGAGTATGTAAAGATTTATAAAGCTAAAGGCTTGGCATGGATAAATGTTACAGCAGAAGGCATAAAATCACCTATAGCAAAATTCCTAAAGGAAGAAGAGCTAAATGCCATAGTAGAAAGAATGCAGGCAAAGGTAGGAGATATCATTTTTATAGTTGCAGATGCTTCTAGCGTTGTGTATGATTCTTTGGGACAATTGCGACTAGAGGTTGGCAGAAGGTTTGAGCTTATAGACAAGAATAAGTTTAATTTCTTATGGGTAACTGAATTCCCACTTTTTGAGTACGATGAAGAAGAAAATAGATTTGCTGCTAAGCACCATCCTTTTACAAGTCCAATGGATGAAGATTTACCAATGTTGGATACTAATCCTGGGGAAGCTAGAGCAAAGGCATATGATATGGTTCTAAATGGCTATGAATTAGGCGGAGGCAGTATAAGAATACACAATCAACAGCTACAGGAAAAAATGTTTGGGCTGCTTGGTTTTACTAACGAACAGGCTTGGCAAAAGTTTGGATTCTTACTTGAAGCCTTCAAATATGGTACACCACCACATGGCGGTTTGGCCTTTGGTCTAGACAGAGTTATCATGCTGCTTACAGGTACGGACAACATTAAAGATGTAGTTGCGTTCCCTAAGACTCAAACAGCAAGCTGCTTGATGACAAATGCACCATCACCAGCTGATGCAAAACAGCTTGAAGAGTTGAAAATCACAACGAAAAATTAATTTAATAAAATTTTTTATAATGCAAAAACTAATATAACAAAAACAAATTCCTGCTATAAAAATAATTACAGCAGGTCTTGTTTTGGAGGTACAAATGGATTGGTATTCACGAACTGAGCTACTGATTGGTAAAGAAGGTATAGAGAAGCTTGAACATAGCAAGGTTGCAATATTTGGAATTGGCGGTGTAGGCTCATATACAGCAGAGGCTCTTGGAAGAGTTGGTGTGGGTAGTATTGTACTTGTTGATTATGATGATATATGCCTTACTAATATAAATAGACAGATACATGCTACAAGGAAGACTGTAGGAAAATCGAAGGTTGATTCGATGAAGGACAGACTTTTAGATATCAATCCTAAAATGGAAGTAATTACTCATAAGGAGTTATATAATGAGGAAACAAGTGAAAAACTTTTAACTCAAGATTTAGACTATGTAGTTGATGCTATTGACATGGTTTCCTCAAAAATTGATCTTATTATTAGATCACAGGAGATGAACATTCCTGTGATAAGTTGTATGGGAGCTGGCAACAAATTTGACCCTACTAAGCTTGAAATTGCCGATATTTACAAAACTTCTATATGTCCTTTGGCGAGAGTTATCAGGCGTGAACTCAGAAAAAGAGGTATAGAGAAGCTTAAGGTAGTTTACTCAAAGGAAGAGCCTGTAACGCCTGTTGAGACAGAAAAGAATTGTAAAAACGATTGTATATGCAGCAATAAAGATTTAGCTAAATGTACACATAGAAGACAGATACCAGGAAGCATTTCCTTTGTACCCTCGGCGGCGGGATTGATATTAGCATCGGCAGTCGTGAGAGATATATTAGGTATAAAATGAAATATATAGTTGACAAATTAAAAATTAGTTATATAATAGAACTATAGATACCCTAACGGGGTATAGGAGGGGAAGAAATGAGTGAGGATATTATAGATAAGGATGAGATATTGACACGGCTTAAGAAAATCGAGGGACAGGTAAAAGGCATAGCAAGAATGGTAGATGAAGAAAAGTGCTGCACAGAAGTAATGGTTCAAATCTCGGCTATAAGAGCAGCTATAAATAAGGTTGGCGGCATGATGATAGAAAAGTATGTGGCTGAATGTATGAAGCAAGGCTTGAAAGCATCAATAGATAAGGGTGAAATAGACGAAAACGTTGATTCTGTGATTGAGACAATAATCAAGTATGTGAAATAATG
This sequence comes from Lutisporaceae bacterium, assembly GCA_049684915.1. Taxonomy (GTDB): domain Bacteria; phylum Bacillota; class Clostridia; order Lutisporales; family Lutisporaceae; genus GWB2-37-7. Next base: position 9,747 of record JBAVGO010000030.1, read on the forward strand.
TGAGGAGATAACCATGAAACAAACTGGTTTAGTTGTTGAATTAGTAGACAACAAAGCAAAAATTAGAATGCAAAGACATACTGCCTGTGGTGATTGTGGAGCTTGTCAGGTAGGACCAGATCAGCTTAAGCTAATATTAGAAGCAGATAATGTTGTAGGTGCAAAACCTGGAGATATGGTTGAGGTTGATATGGAAACCTTAGATTTCTTATCAGCAGCCATAGTAATTTATCTCTATCCACTAATTGCCTTAATAGCAGGCATTTTTGGAGGCTATTATGGTGTATTAGCCTTAGGCTTTTCAGAAAATGCAGCTCAAGGTATAGGTGCTGTCTTAGGCTTAATAGCAGCAGCATTGACCTATGTAATAATTAGATTAAATGAAAAAAAACTACAAGGAATGAAAAAATATAAACCTGTCATTTCTAGTATTATTGATAAAGAATAGTTTTGAAAGGAGATTCAAAAATGAGTAATAATGTAACTGTAGTAGAAACTAATAATTTTGAAAATGAAGTATTAAAGTCAGATAAGCCAGTGTTGGTGGACTTTTGGGCAGCATGGTGTGGACCATGCAGAATGGTGTCTCCAATTATTGATCAATTAGCAGAACAATATGCAGGCAAGGTAAAGGTAGTAAAGCTAAACGTGGATGAAAATCCAGAAATAGCTGGACAATACAACATAATGAGTATACCATCTGTATATCTTTTCAATAATGGTAAGCATGTTGATGGAATTGTTGGAGCTAGATCAAAGCAATCCTTTGAACAAGTTTTAAACAAATACGTTTAAAAAAACTTCAAATATTGGTATAATTAAGGTAGGTGTGATTTTCACATCTACCTTAATTTTTGCGGGGTGCGGCATATGACAATCAATCTGATTTATAAATCAATAATTGAGACAATAATACAAAACATTGATGTAGGTATTCATTTAGTTGATGAAGACAGTACAACTTTGTTTTATAATCAAGCCATGGCAGATATGGAGGGCTTGCAAATTAACGACGTTTTAGGTAAAAGAATACTTGAAATATTTCCAAGTCTTACAACAGAGACAAGCACGTTATATAGAGTGCTTAACACAAGAAAGCCTATTTATAATACAAAACAAACTTATCTGAATATACATGGGAAGCAAATACAGACAATAAATAGTAATATACCAATAAAGCTTACTGCTTCTAAGTATGGTGCTTTAGAGATTGCTAAGGATATTACCAGAGAGCATGATTTGTCCAAAAAGGTTGAGTATCTACAGCATGAGTTAGCTTTTAAAGATGTAGGAGATGATAAGCTTAAGGGCTACACCTTCAAAAGCTTAACAGGTGAGGCTGAGAATTATGTAAATTCTATCATCATAGCGAAGAACGCTGCCAACTCAACATCCACAGTGCTTATATATGGTGAGACAGGTACAGGTAAGGAACTATTTGCCCAGAGTATACACAACGAAAGCAACAGAAGCGATAAACCCTTTATAGCACAAAATTGTGCAGCTTTGCCAGAGACACTCTTAGAAGGAATACTGTTTGGAACTGTAAAGGGAAGCTTTACTGGAGCAATAAACAGACCAGGCTTGTTTGAACAGGCAAATGGAGGCACTTTGATGTTAGATGAGATAAACTCCATGAGCCTACCGCTTCAGGCAAAGCTTCTCAGGGTCTTGCAGGAGGGCTATGTGCGGAGAGTAGGGGGGCTAAGTGATATTCCCATAGATGTACGGATAATAGCAACCACTAATGAAAATCCATTGGAAATTGTAAATAAGGGACTTTTACGGAAGGATCTTTATTATAGATTGAATGTAATCGCTCTAAACATACCACCACTTAGAGAGCGAAAGAAAGATATACCGGCTTTGGTAGAAAATTTCATTAAGAAATATAATGTTATACTAAAAAAAGATGTATGGTATCTTTCAAATGACGTTAAAGAAGCCTTTTTAAGCTATGACTGGCAAGGCAACGTAAGAGAGCTGGAGAATCTTATTGAAAGTGCTATGAACATGATAAATAAGGAGCACATCATAAAGCCTGAACACTTCTCAAACGAGATAAATAAAAGAATGTTTTCCTCAATTCAGAATACCTACAGTATCAGTATGGAGGATGGAAAGTCCTTAGATGAAATACTACAGCAGCTGGAGAAAAGCTTAATAAGCGGTGCAATGACAGAGTTCGGAGGTAACATCTCGAAGAGTGCTGAGAAGTTAGGAATTAAAAGGCAGACACTTCAACATAAGCTGAAAAAATATGGAATATTAAACAATGAATTTGTATTTTAAAATATGATATGATATAATAGCAAAAGAAAAGATGGGAATTGAAACCAATTCCCATCTTTTGTACAGGTGCTCACTTTCGCTTGTTTGCTTGCAAGGTAATAAGCGATTTTGAGCTCTTTTTCTCTAAGCCAATGCATTTGGAAGAAATGATTTTACAGCTTCTTTAACTGCATTGCCAGCCATATCATCTATTGCAGTTCCTACAACTAGAATATTAACTCCAGTATTTTTAAAAGCTTTTTGATTCTGTACATTAATTCCGCCTTCTGCTATTGTAGGTACTTTTACGGATTCTACTAAAGCTTTTAGACGTTCTTTAATTACGCTTGGAATATCTCCAGCTGCTGCTCCTTCGTAGCTCATGCCTGTCATTAAGCCTATCAAATCAACACCTATTTTCTCCATCTCTTTAGCAATATTAGCAACATCTTCTGGAGTTTCTGCAGGGATGCCAAAAGGATGAAGATCGCTTGGATGGCCTATATATGCATCTATAAGAAGACCATAGTAATGTGCTTTTTCAACAACCTCTGCCAAATCCTCTAAGCTTGTCTTATGAACATGTAGACCGTCAGCTCCTGATTCTGACATTAATATAAAATCTTCATCTTTTAGTATTTTAGGTACAACCTCTGTAAAACCTCCAGGAATACCTACTGTAATATATATATCAGAACCAGCTATTTGACGAATACCCTGTGTTACTTTAGCCATTTCTGATATCGGTATCTCGTGACGAATTTGCTCTGCTTTATGCATACTAGTTACACCTTTATAACCTCTTGCCAAAACAACTGCCGGATGGTTTGGCTCAATCATTCTTGCTCCAGCATCAATAGCTGCTTTTGCCATACGAGCATCATCACCTGTTATACCAGTTGAAAGTAATGTTGTACCACCGTGCAACTCAATAGCCTTTAAAACCTTCTGTCTTGCAATTTCCATTTTTCTTTTCATATCTGCTTTTATCATTAATGTTCTTCCTTCCTTTATTTAACTTAATGCTATTATATTATCTTTTTTTGAGTCCTTTACTCTACTAATTTTATTAGCCATAAACGTAATCAAAAATGCACTTGCTAATGCAACTAACATGCTAATTAAAAAACCTATAGGATTGTTGGATAATGAAGGTGCTAATAATGAAGGTACATAGGCAGTACCCTTAACGTTAAAAAATCCAACAAGAGCTCCAGATAAACATGCAGAAGCTAAAGCACCGCCAAATACTATTTTATTAGAGAACATAAAAGGATACGCTGCTTCAACAAATGTACCAAATCCAACATTGATAATAAACCCAGGAGTAGCTAGAGCTGCCTCGCTCTTAACTCTAGGATAAATAATGTTTGCAAGGGTTATTCCTGCTGATACCATAACCAAGCCACACATATCTATAGCACCTAAAAAGCTGTTTCCGGTTTTTGACATCTCTAGCATTACTATAGGTAATATAGCAGCATGATATACACCACCCATAATTGCAGGCCATATTAAAAGTCCTGCAACGGCACCACATAAGATAGGACTATAATCAAGAGCCATGCTAATTAGTGTTCTAATTCCATCTCCTGCAATTAATGCTAAAGGTCCAATTAAGAAATAAACAAATAAGCCACCTATTAATCCAGCTATACCACCCGCAACAATATTGGCAGTTGTTGCAGGGAAACGCCATTGAAGACATTTATATAGAAAATACTGAACTAATATTCCTGCTATAATACCACCAATGATACCACCAATTAACCCACCGCTTACTGATAATGTACCTGCTACTACACCTGCTACTATCGCTACTTCATTCATACCAGATACTTGCTTGGCTGCAACTGTTGCTACGATAACAGGAAGTGCAGCAATCATAATATCAAAAAGCTTGGTGACAGACTCTGGGGATCCAGGAATTTTACTAATAAAAAGTGTTAGAGCCATTGCAATAAAGCCTGGTAATGAAGCCATTAAAATTGAACGTAGGCTTATTCTAGAAAAAACACTTCCTGATACATTTATATCTCCAGCATTTCCAATAACTGGACGGTACTTCATTCCCCATTGTTTTGATAATGCAAAAATACTAGCAACTGCCCTAGTACGGTTTGTAGTTCCTGTTGTTCCAGATACAGCAATAACATTCATGCCTTTCGACTGAACTTTTGCCATCGATGTTCCTCCAGTTCCAGTTGCAACTAGCTTTGCTTTTATTGCTGCTTCTACTGCTTGTTGATTAGTTTTCTCTGGGTCAGCACTAAAAAGAATTAAGCCATCAATTTTATCTTCTGCAATCAGTTGAGCTATTTTTTTATCCTCTTCTAATGATGCAGCATTTACCTCTTGAAGAGTTCCGTCAAAAACTACTTCAAATTCACTACCATTCCAAGTCCACAAATGAGCCTTAGTCGTTGGCTTCACAAAATCCATTGAAGCTTCAGCAGCAATAAATTGTATTGCTCCTACTTCCATACCTGCTGCTTCGATTTGCTTAACAGCTTCTCCAAGTAAGCTTTTTGGGTCTTTTCCTCCTAATGTATAAAGATTACCCCCACTACTACCTAAAATAGCGATCTTTTTTGTCATTGAGAATTTCCCCCTTTTTATTTATCAATCAAATCAAATCCTCATCACAATTTGAAATAATAAGATTCACTCCTCTTTTCTTCATATTAGTTTGTGTTTGTGGATCGATATGATAATCAGTAATAATATGATCAACATCACTAAACCTACAAATGGTAACGAATGACACCTTGCTAAACTTGCTTGAATCTGCTAATAAAATAACTTCTTTTGATCTTTCTATAAAAGCTCTTTTTGTTTCAACTTCATCCATACCAAAATCAGTTATATCGGATTTGTCTGAAACTCCAGCTGCTCCTAGAAAAAATTTATCAAAATGGTACTGACGTATTACACCTCTTGCAACTGGTCCTCCAATACAATTTTCTTTATGCTGCAATATTCCTCCAACAAGGTATACTGTTACATTTGTATTTAAAAATATATTTGCTATAGGTAAACTAGCTGTAAAAACAGTAATGTTACTACGTCCTCTTAAAACCTTAGCTAGTTCAATAGACGTACTTCCAACATCTAATGCAATAACTTCTCCATCATTAATAAGGCTTGCAGCCACTTTGGCTATTGTACGTTTTTCTGCTAAATTGTTAGCTTCTCTTTCGTGTAAAGGGGGCTCATGTCCAAAGGTTGATCTGGTAAGCATTGCACCTCCTCTATAACGTACAATCAATCCTTTTTCAGATAACTTTTGAAGATCTCTTCTTATCGTAATAGGTGATACATTAAACAATTTCTCTAATTTTTCCGAAGTTACCGTTTGTTCCTGATATAATATGTTTAATATCTGTTTAATACGCTCAGCTTCGTTCATATGCAAACACCGCCTTTATATTTTAAATATTACACTCAACAATTTGCACTTATAGAATAGTGCGATATATTTTCTGCTTTTTTAATTTCTATAATAATTAATCTTTATAAATACTTAATATGATATAAATATTATTGTAGTTTAGTTTAATCATTAATACCTTTATAAGACTATAATCGTACTTGAACGACCATGCTTTGTGATAATATATGATACTGTATGTTGTTATACGAACATAAAAGTTCATAAACGAACATTTACTAAATTATAACTCTAAATTAACATATGTGCAATAGCTATTTGAATAGATTTCATTAATTACTGATCATAAGATAGGATGTGTTTTACAGCTCAAAGTACAGAGTTAAGCTGCTTATTCTTCTGCATAATTAGTCCTAAATTTGGTACATGAACTCAAAAAAACATATAGCGATATACCATTTTTAATACATGATATATAATAAAAATATAAGCTTTAAAAGATGGAGTGGATTTTATGAATGACAAAAGATTACTATTGCATGATTTATAAGCGGATGAAAAAGGGGTGAATGATATTGAGTGGGGTTATATTTAATATACAAAAGTATTCTATACATGATGGTCCTGGAATTCGTACCACAGTTTTTCTTAAGGGCTGTCCCCTTAGCTGTAGTTGGTGTCATAATCCTGAAAGTCAAAGCTTTGAGAAGGAGCTATTGTTTTTCTCCAATCGCTGTATAAATTGTGGAGAGTGTCTTAAGGTATGTGACAACATGAGAAAAGCTGAGTTATGCACAATATGTGGCAGCTGTGCATCAGTATGCTGTACAAATGCTATAGAGCTTGCAGGTAAGGAAATCAGTGTAGAAGCATTAATAAAAGAGCTAGAAAAGGATGTTATTTTCTATGATTCTTCAAAGGGTGGAGTTACTATATCTGGAGGAGAGCCTTTAGGGCAATCTGAGTTTACGCTAGAGCTGCTTTTAGAGTGTAAAAAAAGAGATATCAATACAGTTGTTGATACCAGCGGTTATGGTAATACCGATGCTCTAGAGAAGATAGCAGATTTTGCTGATTTGTTTTTGTATGATATAAAGCTTATGGACAATGAAAAGCATATTCAATATACAGGAGTATCAAATAATTTGATTCATCATAATCTTAAAATGCTATCGGAAAGTGGTAAAAAAATATGGATTAGGATACCTGTAATTCCAGGAATAAATGATAATGCAGCAAATATTGAAGCTACTGCGAAGCTTATAAAGTCAACAGTCGGAATACAACAAGTAAATTTACTGCCTTATCATAATACAGCTATGGACAAGTATAAAAGATTAAACAAAAAGTATGACTTACAAGATGTCAAACAGCCTCAAAAGGAATACATGGATATAATTTTAGATTTGTACCGTAAACAGGGTATAAATGCTTATGTAGGGGGTTAGATGTATGAATGAAAGAATAGAAAGCTTAAGAGAGAAGAGTATTGCTGCTGTACCTACTATATCAATTGAACGGGGGCTAATTGTAACAGAGGTATATAAAAAATACAGTGGTAAGGTATCTATTCCAATGTTAAGGGCTTTTACCTTCAAAGCCTTGATGGAAACCAAGGAGATATGCATAAATGAGGGTGAATTGATAGTTGGAGAGAGAGGTCAATTACCAAAGTTTACGCCTACTTATCCAGAGCTCTGTTGTCATACCTTGGAAGACTTTGAAATTATGGATACAAGAGAAAAGACCTTTTTTAAGGTAGATAAAGAGGCTTTTGAACATCAGAAGTCTACAATAATACCATATTGGAAGGATAAGTCAATGCGTGACCTATTGCTTTCTAGCATGACTCAAGAGTGGATTGATTGCTATTACAGCGGAATATTTACGGAGTTTATGGAGCAAAGAGCACCGGGACATACTGTAGCAGACGATAAGATATATAAAAAAGGTATGCTTGAGTTTATCAAGGATATAGATGCCCAGCTGCAAGCCATAGATTATAACAATGATATGCAAGCCTTTGATAGACAAGAAGAATTAAGGGCTATGCGTGTGTGTGCAGAAGCTATAATAACCTATGCAAACCGTCATGCAGAGAAGGCACTGCAGTTGGCTGAAAATGAAAAAGATGAGAACCGCAAGACAGAGCTTTTACAGATAGCAGATGTATGCAGGCAGGTACCTGCTCATGAGCCTAGAAGCTTCTGGGAAGCACTGCAAACCTATTGGTTTGTTCATTTGGGAGTAATAACAGAGCTAAACACTTGGGATTCCTTTTGCCCAGGAAGATTGGATCAACATTTGTATCCATTTTACAAGAAGGAAATTGAAGCTGGTACATTGAAAAAAGAGCAGGCTGTTGAATTGCTAGAGCTTTTCTGGATAAAATTCAATAATCAGCCAGCACCACCTAAGGTGGGAGTTACGTTGGCAGAAAGCGGCACTTATACTGATTTTGCCAATATAAATAGCGGGGGCTTGAAGCTTGATGGCTCTGATGGAGTAAATGATGTAACATATTTAATATTAGCTGTTATAGACGAAATGAGACTGCTTCAGCCTAGTTCAAACATACAGCTGAGTAAGAAGAGCCCAGATAAATTTTTAAAGAGTGCCGCTAGAATAATCGCAAAGGGTTGGGGACAGCCATCAATATTTAATGCTGATGCAGTAATAGAGGAATTAGTAAGACAGGGTAAGAGTATAGAAGATGCACGCTGTGGCGGCACAAGTGGTTGTGTCGAAGCCGGAGCATTTGGCAAGGAGGCATATATACTTACTGGCTACTTTAATTTAGTAAAGGTGTTGGAAATTACTCTAAACAACGGTATTGACCCAAGAACTGGTAAGCAGTTGGGCATACAAACAGGGAATCCACAAAGCTTTAAGTCATTTGATGAGTTGTTGGATGCCTTTAAGCAGCAAGTACATCATTTTATAGAAATAAAGATAAGAGGCAACAACATAATAGAAACACTATACGCAAAATATATGCCTTCACCCTTCCTATCTATATTGGTTGATGACTGTATTAAAAAGGGTAAGGATTACAACGCTGGAGGAGCAAGATACAACAGCAATTATATTCAGGGAGTTGGTATTGGAACCTTGACTGACAGCTTCTCGGCTATAAAATATCATATATATGATAACAAAACTGTTAAAATTGAAGATCTACTGGAAGCCTTAAAAAATAACTTCCAAGACAATGAAAGAATGAGACAGCTTATGTTGAACAAGACTCCTAGGTATGGCAATGATGAAGATTATGCCGATGATATAATGAAGGAGCTTTTCAATATTTACTATAATGAGGTAAATGGAAGAAAAACTATAAAGGGTGGAGCTTATAGAATTGATATGCTGCCTACCACGTGCCACGTATATTTTGGGTCTGTAACAGGAGCAACACCTGATGGCAGAAAGTCAGGACTTCCACAGTCTGAAGGAATATCACCTGTACAGGGTTCTGATACTAACGGACCTACAGGGGTAATAAAATCAGCATCCAAGATGGATCATTTAAAAACTGGGGGTACATTATTGAACCTCAAATTTACACCTGGATTAGTACAGAATGAAGAGGGTATTGAAAAACTTGCTCACTTGGTACGCAGTTACTTCAAGCTTGATGGACACCACATACAGTTTAATGTAGTAAACGCTGACACCTTGCGAAAGGCTCAAAAGCATCCAGAACAATATAAAGACTTGATAGTTAGAGTAGCAGGCTACAGCGACTACTTCTGTGATCTTGGTGAAGCATTACAAAATGAGATTATTACAAGGACAGAGCATAAAGAATTTTAGTATTTAACAAGAGGGGTGTGACTTTAGTATGGAAATAAAGTCACACCCCTCGGATATGTGCCAGGTGCACAAGTTATTAAGTTATTGAAATATACTCTGTCAGCTATGTACTGGAACTTTAAGCTTGATATTGTCTAAATCTAGACGCATGAAATATCTGTGCTGACCTTCTCCATACTCATCTTCATTCATCTTCATAATCTCAAACCCCATTTTATCTCTATAAAGATTTATAGCTGATGTATTTTCTATATCTACTGTTAAGCTCATTCTCTTGAAACCTTGTTCTTTTAGATTTTTACAAATAACGACTAGAAAGTGATATCCTAAGCCTTTACCTTGAAATTCTTCTTCAATAGCATAATCGAAGAGATATGCAGTTTCTATATCCTCCCAGTCCCTCATGAGTATTGCAAGACCAATAATGCGTTTTCTATTTTCCTCTTTCAAAATAAACACATTTCCATGTCTGATTTGTGGAACCAAGCCCCACTCATCCATGCCTAATTCCCCAAAAATGTTTAACCCAAAGTTCACCATTCTTTTTAACAGACTTAGATTAAAGTCTTGAACTAAATACACTTTCAGGCTACCGATATCACCATCCAAGTTATCTACTACTTTGTGAGGTAATGCTCTTATTTCCTCAAAAAACATCTTATCAGACTCCTTTTATTCTTGTATATATGATATCAGTATTTGTTTATTTTTATAAAATTATGAGAAAAGATAAAAAACCATTGGTTTTAGTATTATGCTAATTACTAGATAAAATGTGAAAAAGCAATTAATGGATTTAAGACAATGAATTGGTTTGCCTATAGCTTTATAAATTCTGGTTTACCGTTTTTGTATATCGTATAATATTTAAAGCCGCAGCTTGCCAGTACCTCCATAGCTTCTACAAAACTGTAGGCTAAAGTGTGATTATTATGTGAGTCAGAACCTAAGGTAATAATTTCTCCACCAAGCTTCTTGTACAGCTTTATAATGCTTGATTCTGGGTGAAAGCTAGGTAATCCATATCTTTTGCCTGAGGTATTAAGCTCTATCCCTTTACCAGCCTCTATCACTGCTTTGAGAATTGCTTCTATATAATCCATGTATTTCGCTGCATTGTAAACATTGCTTCCTTTAATTACATATCTATTTATAGCATCTAAGTGTCCGAGGTTATTGTAGCTTTTAAAATTTTTCACACAGTATAGCATATCATTGAAGTAACTAATTATGCCTTCATGCTCTGTTATTCCCTTTAGATAGTCTTCACCATAAAGCTCTTTTTTATTTGTTGAATGGATGGAGCCAAGTATATAATCAAAGCTTTTCTCCGCAAAGAAAGAGCTGTCAGTCTCTAAAAGGTGCGGCTGCATTCCAAATTCTATACCCAAAAAGATATCAAGCTTGCCCTTGTATTTATCCTTCAAGCTGTTTAAATCATTTAGATACTGGGGGTATTCAAACAAAAATTTGCTTGTGTTGTTTGGATAATCTATATCAATGTGATCAGTAAAGCATATCCCCTTAAGACCTTTTGAAATAGCAGGTGCAATATAGCTCTCCATTTCTACACTGCAATCATCAGAATAGCTGGTATGTATGTGGAAATCAAACATTATCTTATCTCCTTTTTTATTTTGTTATTTAATTTTATAAATAATCTGTAAGACTGTCAATGTAAAACTGTTTTAATACAAACTGCAAAATTATTTGCATTAAATATGGGTTTTTAATTTTAAAAGCAAATTAAATAATTATATATAGTCATATACATGCAAATATATTTGCTGTTGTGCAAGATTATTTGCTTTAAAGAATCGAATCCTAAAAATTCATGTTAACAATTAATATTTAATTATATTTAAAGTATTGGCACCACTATGTTTGGCTTTTATAAAGTTAAGATAAAATATTTTATGTATTGGCATGATAGTTGCTAAATTAAGTAGTGGATTAACATATGTAACCATTTGCTCCATATAATATATTTTGGAAAGATACATACAATATAAAGCGAATAAGTTGATTTTAAATAATATGTTTGTGGACAATCATATGGTATGAGCTAAAATTTAAATCTTTATACAAAATGCAATAATAAATTTTAATAAAAAGATGGAGGGTTTAAAAGTGGAGAATGTAAGAGTAGTGATATGGGGTTTCGGTGCGATGGGAAGCGGAATGGCAAGAATGCTTTTAACTAAGCAGGGCGTTGATATCGTAGGTGTATGCGATAGAAATGCTGAAAGAGTTGGCAAGAGTATGTTTGAGGTTCTTGGAGTAGAAAGAGGAAACAAATCAGAGGTTATAATTATCAATGATATTGATGCAATATTAAAGGGCAATAAAGTTGATCTTTGCATATGTGCGACAGATTCATTTACAAAGAAGGCATTCCCAAGATTAAAGCAAGTTCTTGAGCATAAGGTAAATGTTATTTCTACAGCAGAAGAAATGGCATATCCAAAATCACAAAATCCTGAATTAGCAGAAGAGCTTAACAAAATAGCTAAGGCAAACGGTGTTACAATTCTAGGCACAGGTATTAACCCAGGTTTAATAATGGATTTATTAGTAGTTTGCTTAACAGGTTGTATGACAAATGTAGAGCATATTGAAGCTAAGCGAGTAAACAGCTTATCACCATTTGGTCCAGCGGTTATGGTAGAGCAAGGTGTTGGTGTTACTGTAGATGCCTTTAATAATGGCGTTGCTGATGGTTCAATGGCAGGTCACGTAGGTTTTGCTGAATCTATCAGAATGATAGGTGATGCTATAGGCTGGGACGTAGAGAAGTATGAAACACAAATGAAGCCTATAGTAACTACTGTTGATAGAAAATCTCCTTATGGCTTTGCAGCTAAAGGCAATGTTGCTGGAGTAAACATGACTGGTCAAGGCTATGTAAATGGTGAAGTAAAGATAGATATGATACATCCACAACAAATTGAGCCAGAAATGGAAGGAACTCATACAGGCGATTATATAACAATAAAGGGTACACCTGAGGTAAATATGTCAATAAAGCCAGAGGTAGAAGGTGGACTTGGCACAATTGCAATGTGCGTAAACATGATTCCTCATGTAATAAATGCAACACCAGGCTTAAAGACTATGATAGATCTTCCTGTTCCAAGAGCAATCATGGGAGATATGAGGAAGCTAATAGAAAGATAAATATTAATTTTACATTATAGTACTGGCAGCTGTTGTTTAAATATCGGCTGCCAGTATTAATATGATATAAAAGGAGAGTTGCAAGATGAATTCAGCTAAAAAGGGAGATTGGGTACAAATACATCAAATTGTGCTAAAACCTGAAGAGAGAGCTCCACAAGTGCCTGAGGACACTAAGCAAGTACCTCTTGAGCTATGGGTAAAAGGCTACGCTGTGACTGAAGCAAGCTTTGGAGAGCAGATAGAAATAGAAACTACTACAGGACGTAAAGTTAAGGGAGAATTGGTAGCAATTAACCCTAGATATACACATTCATTTGGCGATTTTGTACCTGAACTGTTAAAGGTAGACAGACAGGTAAAAGAAATCCTCTTCGGGGGTGAAAAATAATGACAAAAGATAATTCCTATGCTGCAGTTACAAGCAGAAAAAATGAGATTATGAAAAAAGCCATCGGTATAGATTACTCTGTTTTTGAGTCAGGTGGAATAGGCTTTGACTATGAGAGAATGATGAGAGAAGCAGGCTATACACTGGAAGAAATACAGAAGATACAATCAGATGTAAGTGTTGGAAATACACCTATAATTGAATTAAAGAATATCACTGCACTAGCTAGAAAGATGGCACCTAAGGGTAAGGGAGCAAGAATCTTTATAAAAGATGAAGCCTGCAACCCATCAGGAAGCTTTAAAGCAAGAAGGGCAGCAAATGCAGTTTATTATGCTAAAACCCATGGCTATAAAGGCGTGGTAACAGCTACAAGCGGTAACTATGGTGCAGCAGTCGCATCACAAGCGGCTATGCAAGGGCTTAAGTGTATCGTTGTACAGGAATGCTATGACAGCAGAATGGTAGGACAGCCAGAAATATTAGAAAAACAAAGAGCCTGTGAATCTCTAGGAGCAGAGGTTGTACAGCTTACTGTAGGGCCTGAACTTTTTTATTCCTTCCTATTATTATTAGAAGAAACAGGCTATTTTAATGCTTCATTGTACACAGCTTTAGCTATATCTGGAGTCGAAACTCTTGGCTATGAATTAGCTATGCAGTTTAGAGAAAAAGAAGGCAGAGACCCTGATGTGGTTGTGGCTACACATGCTGGAGGAGGAAATGTGACAGGTACAGCAAGAGGTCTCATAAAGGCTGGAGCTGAAAATGTTCAAGTTGTTGGTGCAAGTGTTGATTTATCAGGCTTGCATATGGCATCTGATCAAGCCTTCAACAAGAAATCCTTTACAACAGGACATACAGGCTTTGGATTACCTTTTGCTACATGGCCTGACAGAGCAGATGTTCCAAGAAATGCAGCAAGACCACTTAGATACCTTGATAGATATGTACTTGTAAGACAAGGAGAAGTTTTCTATATTACTGAAATGCTAGCTGTACTTGAAGGCTTAGAGAGAGGCCCTGCAGGAAATACATCCCTGACAGCAGCTTTTTCCTTAGCACAGGAAATGGATGAGGATCAAATCATTGTAGTTCAAGAGACAGAATATACAGGTGCAGGCAAGCATCCGATGCCACAACTCAGCTTTGCTAAGCAAAACGGTATAGATGTAAGATTTGGTAATCCTACAGAAGAGGTTCCGGGCAAAAATATAATATTACCTGAGCATCCATCTTTAATAAAGATTAGAGATTATGATTTGAACAAGGCAAAGCATTCCTATATTAGAAATAGTGTGACAAACAACAATGTTACTGAGGCTTCTAAGGCTGATATAGATTTCCTAGCAAAGGATACTAAGTCAGATGAACAGTTTGTAATTAATACCCTAAAGGAATTGGGTGTAACTATAAAATAGATTTTGGAGGGATATATATATGAAACGTGCTGATGATTATGAAGTTAGAAGACAGCATCTTAAGAGCCTAACAGAAGAGGAGCTAAAGACAAAGTTTTGGGAGCTTGCAGAAACAATTGTAAATCCAATGCTTGAGCTTGGCAAAAAGAACACTACTCCGGCTATAGAAAGAAGTGTTCTTCTAAGAATGGGTTTCTCAAGTATGGAAGTTAAGCCTATTGTAGAAGGTGTTATGAATAAAGGTCTTATGGGCAAGGGTGCAGGCAACGTAGTATGGAGACTTTCTAAAAAGCTAGGTGTATCAGTAAGAGAAGCTGGTGTTGCCTTAGCTGAAGGTAAACACTGGGATGAAGTAGATACATTGTTTTAAAGGAGGGGTAAATAATGAGTTTAGATATAAATAAGAAAATTGACATAGAAGAGCTTTTGCATGATCTAGACAAATACGAGCCAAAAAGAAGAGGCTGGCATTGGAGAGAAGGTCAAAACGAAAATAGGGTAGTTGGAGACTTTGAATATCATGAAGCTTCAGAAGGCTTGAAGAACTATATACCACTACCAGGAAGTAGAGGTTTTGGCTACATTGACCCACAGCCAGACTGTGTAATAACTACAGAAATAGCTTCAGGAAGATTTGAAGATGATATAAGAAGAATGAGAATGGCTGCATGGCATGGTGCTGACCATATCATGGTTATCAGAACTGCTGGACAATCTCATATAGATTCTCTTCTCGAAGGTACAACACAAGGTATCGGAGGCATTTCTGTTACAAGAAAGCAAGTAAGAGCTAGCAGAAAAGCATTAGATATGATAGAAGAAGAAGTGGGTAGACCAATAAATTTCCACTCATATATTTCTGGTGTTGCAGGTCCTGATATAGCAGTTATGTTCGCTGAGGAAGGCGTAAACGGAGCACACCAAGATCCACAATATAATGTTATTTATAGAAATATTAACATGATAAGAAGCTTTGTTGACGCTTGTGAAGCAAAGAAAATAATGTCTTGGGCTAATATGCTTCAAATAGATGGAGCACATAATGCAAATGCTACAGCAATGAAGGCTTGGAAGGTTAGACCAGAGCTAATGGTTCAACATGCAATAAACAGTATGTTTTCAAAGAAGGTTGGCATAAAGCCAGAGAATATAGCATTGTCAACAGTACCTCCAACAGCTCCACCAGCCCCATGCATGAGACTGGATTTACCATATGCAGTAGCACTTAGAGATTTCTTTAGTGAGTACAAGATGAGAGCTCAGCAAAATACAAAGTACATGGAATCAGACATGAGGGAAGCTACAGTAACTCATACGCTAAACCTTATGATTTCAAGACTTACAAGTGCTGATATACAATCAACTATTACTCCTGATGAAGGACGTAACGTGCCATGGCATTATAACAATATAGCAGCTGTCAGCACAGCTAAACAGGCTATGAACGGTATGGACGGCTTAAGAGAAATGGTTAAAATTGACAGAAATGGTGTATTAGGTGAAGATGTTAGAGAGCTAAAGGAGAGAGCAGTTCTATTTATGGAAGAAATGCTTGAGGTTGGCGGTTATTTCAAAGCTGTTGAGCAAGGCTTCTTCATAGACAGCGGCTACTATCCAGAAAGAAATGGAGATGGTATCCCAAGAGAAATAGAAGGCGGTATAGGTGCTGGCATGGTATTTGAAAGAGATGCAGATTATTTTGCACCTGTATCAGTACACTACGGCTATAATAACGTACCTAAAGAATTTAAAAAGGCTTCTGATGCAATAGGCGGAGATACCTTTGAAGATAGAACTAAGATTATTTACATTGATGAGCTTGATGAGAATGATAATGTAAATGTAAGACTTAAGGAAGTAGAAAAATACACAAACACAAGCATAGTTAAGCCAGAGGTTGAGTGGAAGGCTGATGGAGTTGTTGTAACTACAATATTCCTACCGCTTGACGAAAGAACAGCAGAATTCGCAGCTATAAAATGCGGTGAAAAAATGGGCTTAGAGGATGTAACAGTTGTTCATAAGCAATGCTTGCATCCATCAGAAGGTACTATAGTAGAAATTAAGGGTAGAGTTAAGTTTGATATAAATATCAATGATTTAATAATCCCAGAAAAACCAAAAGTACTTTCTGAGGAAGAAGTAAGAGCTGATATAAATGAAAATCCAATCTTTGTTGTTGCTGCAACAGTAGGTCAGGATGAGCATTCAGTTGGACTAAAGGAAACTCTTGATATTAAGCATGGCGGAATTGAAAAATACGGTGTTAAATACTTGTATCTTGGAACTTCCTGCCCAGTTGAAAAGTTAGTTGACGCAGCTATTGAAACAAATGCTAACGCAATACTTGCAAGTACAATTATTACACATGATGATGTACATATAAAGAACATGAGAAAAATTCATGAGCTATGCGTAGAAAAGGGCATCAGAGATAAGGTTATGATAATCTGCGGTGGTACACAGGTTAGCAATGAGATTGCAAAGGAAGCAGGAATGGATGCTGGCTTCGGTAGAGGTTCAAAAGGTATTGATGTTGTAAGCTTTATGGTAACTAAAAGAAGGGAGGCAAAGAATGAAGATTAATGTATTGGTCGCTGAAATAGGAAGCACCACTACAGTAGTCAATGCGTTCAATGGTATAGGCGGCCCCTGTCCTAAATTTTTAGGACAGGGGCAATTCCCTACTACGGTGTTAAATGGAGATGTTACTGTAGGCTTAAAGGGTGCAGTAGAAGACCTTAAAAATAACTTGAAGCAAGATGAGCTACAATACGATGAAATGCTTGCTACTAGTAGTGCTGCAGGCGGACTGCGTATGACTGTTCATGGTCTTGTTTATGATATGACAGTGAGAGCTGCCAAGGAAGCTGCATTAGGAGCTGGTGGTATCATAAAAATGATTACTGCGGGTAAGCTTCGTAGAACGGATCTCAAGAAGCTGCAAGAAATAAACCCTAATATAATATTGGTTGCTGGCGGTGTAGACTATGGCGAGCGTGATACTGCACTGCATAATTTTGAGGCTATTGCTGCCTTGAAGCTAGGCATACCAATGATATATGCAGGAAATATAGAGAATCAAGATGAGATATTAGAAATAGCCGAAGAATTTGGAGTTAAGCTTTATCTTGTTGACAATGTTTATCCAAAGGTAGATATGCTTAACGTAGAGCCAACAAGAAAGGTAATACAAGCTGCTTTTGAGGAGCATATAATCCATGCACCTGGTATGACCAAAGTAAGGGACCTGGTAAGTGGTCCTATTATACCTACTCCTGGGGCAGTTATGGAAGCGGCAAAGCTTCTTAAAGAAGACATTGGGGATCTAGTAGTATTTGATGTTGGTGGAGCTACTACAGATGTACACTCTGTTACACAAGGCAGTGAGGAAATCAATAGAATATTAATTAGTCCTGAACCAGAAGCTAAAAGAACAGTTGAGGGGGATCTCGGTGTATACGTGAATCTCAATCATATAGTTGAAAAGATTGGCATAGATGAGCTTAAGAAGGAATTTCCTGACGTTTTGGAATTGGTGTCAAATGCTAAGCCGATACCTGAAACAGAAAGAGAAAAAGAATTCATAGAAAGATTAACCAGAGAAGCTGTTCTTACATCTCTAGAGCGGCACGCAGGCGCTATAAGATATTTATATGGCTCATCTGGCAAGAAGACTATAGCAGAGGGCAAGGACCTTACCAATGTTAAGTATATAGTTGGTACAGGCGGTGCACTTACAAGACTTCCAAATCGAGTTAGGATATTGGAGACTGTAGGGAAATATAGTAAGGGGACAGAGCTGTTCCCAACAAACAATGCGAAGATACTTATAGATAACTATTATATTATGGCTTCCTTAGGAGTTCTATCAAAGAGATATCCTAAGGATGCACTGATGCTTCTTAAACAGAGCATGGAAATATTATAAGATATTGTGAGGGGAATGATTATGCAATATCCAGCATTAATTATTAATAAAGATAAAATAAAGCACAATACAAAGGTGCTGACAGAGAAGTTAGGTACTCATGGTATAAGGGCAGCAGGAGTTACGAAGGTTTTTTGTGCTATACCAGAGATAGCTCAAGCAATGGTAGATGGTGGAGTTTATGCTCTGGCTGATTCTAGAATAGAAAACCTAAAGAGACTAAAGGATATAAAGGTACCAAAATTACTCCTAAGAATACCTATGTTGTCACAGGCAGCAGAAGTTGTGGAATATGCAGACATTAGCTTGAATTCAGAGTTGGAAACTCTTAAGGCATTATCAAAGGCTGCTAAAGCTAAGAACAAGGTACATGAGGTTATACTTATGATTGATCTTGGAGACCTTAGAGAAGGCGTTTGGTATGAGAGAGCTGTATTATATGCAGGTGATATTATTAAGCTTGAGAATATTAAGCTTATTGGTGTAGGCACTAATTTAACCTGCTATGGTGGAGTAATTCCT
This sequence comes from Lutisporaceae bacterium, assembly GCA_049684915.1. Taxonomy (GTDB): domain Bacteria; phylum Bacillota; class Clostridia; order Lutisporales; family Lutisporaceae; genus GWB2-37-7. The sequence continues at coordinate 28,664 of JBAVGO010000030.1, forward strand.
ACAAAGGAAAACCTAGGATTGCTAGTTAAGCTTGGTGAGGAAATTGAACACAAATATAATATAAAGCTTGATATTATATCAGGAGGAAACTCTAGCAGCTTACACCTTATAGAGAAGAATGAAATGCCTAAAAGAGTAAACCAATTAAGACTAGGTGAATCAATAGTATTAGGTCTTGAAACTGCTTATGGTGAAAGAATAGTAGACACCTACAGAAATGCATTTACCTTTTCGGCTGAAATAATAGAGCTTAAAGAAAAGCCTTCTATGCCGATTGGCGAAATAGGTATGGATGCTTTTGGTCAAAAGCCTGTGTTCCAGGACAAGGGAATAATTATAAGGGCTATAGTAGCAGCAGGCAGGCAGGATGTAAAGCCTGATGGACTTAAACCAAGAGATAGTGGCATAGAGGTTATAGGTGCAAGCAGTGACCATATGATATTGGATATTACTTATGCAAATAGACAATATAAGATAGGAGACATTATTGAATTTGATGTTAACTACGGGGCACTACTGGCAGCAGCAACTTCTGAGTATGTGAACAAGGTTATAAAATAATAAAACGAGATTTTGCACATTCCGTTTATTATATATTAATATACTTTATATTAATGGCATATTGTTATAAAATATAGCAAAGGGGTGAGAAATTGCGAATTAAAAACAGAGTATCAATATTTATAATGATAATTGTTATACTTATGAGCTTAAATCTGAGTGTTTTTGCTGATGAGGATAGAAGTTATTATATTGATAATTTTCTAGTAACTGCAACAGTAACTGAAAATGGAGACATGGAAGTAGAAGAGAAGATTACATATGAATTTGACGGAGCTTTTAATGGTATATTCAGAACCTTGGAGTCTACTGGCAGCGATGGTATAGATAATATTACAGTGTCTATGCTTGATGGAAAAACTGAATTTGTGCAAAATGAAAGTGAAAATGAAAACACATTCCGTGTGATTACAAACGGCAATAACCAAAAGATACAAGCGTTTTCCAAATCAAAGGATGAACAAAAGACTTTTGTTATTAGATATATTGTAAGAAAGCCTGTAATAAAATATAATGACACCTCAGAGTTGTATTGGAAGTTCATGGGTAAAGATACTGATGTAGTTATCAATAACTTTGGTGTTGTTATAAATTTGCCTGCATCTGTAACAAAAGCAGATATTAAAGCTTTTGCTCATGGTCCCTTATCAGGTAACATAAATATAGATGACAATAATAGTGTAGAGCTAGTAGTAGAAAGACTCAGACCTAATAATATGGTGGAAGCAAGGGTACTATTTCCAGCAGAAGCTCTTAATGCAACAGCTAAATATGTAAATGAAGATGCATTAAACAGAATACTATCTGAAGAAGAAAATTGGGCGGAAGCCGCGAACAGAAAGAGGACAATAGCAAGAGTATTTGTTGGAGTAGCATTTCTACTGGCTTTTATACAATTACTCATGATTGCTTTTATCTATTTTAAATATGATAAAGAATATAAATCAAGCTTCCAAGGAACTTATTTCAGGGAATTGCCCTACGATTACTCACCAGCGGTTATGGCTGTTCTATGGAACTTTGGTCATGTAACGCCAAAGGAAATTACTGCAACCTTAATGGATTTAGTTAGAAGAAGGGCACTACAGCTTAAGACTGAGAATGGCAAAAAGAAGAACCAGTCTTATACTTTTAGTAAGCTTGAGACAAATAGTGCGGAGTTAAAGCAGCATGAACAATTCTTGATTAATTGGCTTATAGACGATATAGGCAATGGAACAGAAATAAATCTAGATGAGCTTCATAGCTATACTAAAACAGTAAAGAATGCAGAGAACTTCAAGAAAAAATATGATAAATGGGTAGCTATGGTCAAGGCTGAAGCAGATACATTTAAATTCTTTGATGGCAGTGCTGCATCAGGTATAGCACTGGGAATTATCTCAGGTCTTATAGGTATTGGCTTTGGAGTATTTACATTAATTGCCCATGAAAACATACTTGGATTTTTACTGTTAATATTTACTTCGGTTATTTTAATCATATACTCAGCCTTAGTAAAGCGACGTTCAAAAGTAGGTATAGAGCATTTCAGTAAATGGAAAGCTTTCCGTAAATATCTTGCTGACTTTAGTATGCTAAAGGATGCGGAAATACCAGCTATTACACTTTGGGAGCATTATTTAGTATATGCAATATCTTTGGGAGTAGCAAAAGAGGTTATAAAACAGCTTAAGGTAGTATTTAGGGATGATGATTTCAAGCATAGTGGTCTAACATATATGTATTACGGATATTATGGTCATAGTATGACTCATTTGAATTCCTTAGATCATATAACTAGCAGTATTACAAAAACTACAGAATCGACTTACACTCAAGCTATGTCAACTCTATCCTCTAAAGGAGGCTCCGGTGGGGGCTTTTCAGGCGGAGGAGGAGGAGGCGGCGGCGGCGGTGGAGCCGGTGCATTTTAAATAAGGGAGGAATAAATATGGGATTTATAATTGTTATAACTGCTATAATTGTTGCTGTTCTTTTGGTATTTTGGTTTGTTGGAATTTACAATGGACTTATTACTAAAAGAAATAGAGTGAAAAACTCATGGTCACAAATTGATGTGCAGCTTAAGAGAAGATTTGATTTAATACCAAACCTTGTTGAGACAGTAAAAGGCTATGCTAAGCATGAAGCATCAACCTTTGAAGCTGTTATACAGGCAAGAAATCAATTTGGAAAGGCTTCTACAGTAGAAGATAAGATTAAAGCAGATGATGCAATGTCTAATGCTTTGAGCAAACTTATGGTAGTAGTAGAAAGCTATCCAGAGTTAAAAGCAAGTGTAAATTTTGAAAATCTGCAAAAAGAATTGTCTTCCACAGAAGAAAAAATCAGCTATGCAAGACAATTTTACAATGATACTGTAACCATGTTTAACAATTCTATTGAGGTATTTCCTAGCAGTATAGTGGCAAATATGTTTAACTTCCGTCAAGAGCCTCTGTTTGAAGTGAAGGAAGTAGAAAGAGAACGAGTAGAAGTAAACTTTTAAATGATGAGTCGGTAGTTGAAGTGCACCCCAAATGTTAGACAAAAAAACTAACATTTGGAGGTGCACTTTTTTATGGCGAAATTTGCCTTTGAGCAACGCATGAAAGCAGTACAAGACGTAACCGAAAAATATATGTTTTGCAACATATATAGGTAATTATATAATGAGGAGTGATATATTTATTTAAACTTACATTAAATTGGCACCATTCTTTTAGAAAACGCATATTTATGATATTACAAAAAATATGTTATACTATTGGGAACACATATATACAATTTCGACAAAATATGTAGTATAAAATTACTGAACTAATAAAATAAATATATGGGATGGTGAATAATCAGTGAAAAGTTTTCTAAGTGAAGGTATTACTTTGGAAAATTGCATCAAAAATAGTACCGAGATAGAGTTCTCTCTAGAAAGTATGAATTTTACTATTAATACTTCAACTACAAACAGAATTAAGGCAATTGCAGAAAAAGATAAGAATTCGGTAAACAACTTGTTATTTACTACGTTTACTATTTTGTTATCTAGGTATACCCGTGAAGAAGAAAGTATTATTGAAAATGTAGTTCAAACCGAGAATATCAGCAAGCAGTACAGTTATGCTTTTATTAAGAATACGATAAATGAAAAAGAAACTTTTAGAAGTGCAAGTTTGAGGACAAGCATTCAAATTAATAAATTTTCCGATGGTTTTAATAAGGAAAATAACTATCACAATATTATTTTTGATACTTTGACTTTGCTGAATGAAAATCCTTTGTTAAAAGAACTTAAGTTTGGTATATGGATTAGATTTAATGAAACTTCGCAAGGAATAAAAGGAAGAATAGAATTTAACGCAAGTCTTTTCAATAAAAATGAAATTGAAAAGTTAAGTGAGCATTTTCTGAATATTTTAAAAGAAGTAACAGAGAATCCAGAAATAAAATTATGCGAAATAGACATGCTTTCAGAGGAAGAAAAGAAGAAAATATTAATAGATTTCAATGACACTAAGGCAGAATATCCTAAAGATAAAACCATATGTGAATACTTTGAGGAACAAGTAAGAAATACACCAGACAATGCAGCAGTAGCATATGAAGGTAAGAAATTAACCTACAAGGAGCTAAATGAGAAAGCAAATCAATTAGCAAGAGTGTTAAGAGGCAAGGGCGTAAAAACAGA
>JBAVGO010000031.1:0-12832 GCA_049684915.1 Lutisporaceae bacterium
GTATGCCTGATAACAGCTCTATACCTGGTCTAATTATATTTGCAATTCTTGGTTTTGCTATCTCAGCTAAAAAAACCGAACACCCTACACCTATAGGGACTCCTAATATTAAGGCACCTAGAGTAACGTATACCGAACCTAGTACCATTGGGAAAATACCGTAAATTTGCTGTGTTGGTGCCCATTGCTTACCTAAAATAAAATTAAAAAAACCTACCTTTTGAATTACCGGCCAGCCTTCCTTAACAATAAAGAATGAAATGAGTATTACAGCAAAAACTGCTATAAGTGCACATAAAAATAGAAACAGCTGAATTATTCTCTCATATGCCTTCATTATATCCCCTCTTACCTTGATTTTTCATATAATTCCATTTTTAATAGTCTAACCAATTTTAATTTTATTTCATATACAAAAAATCTATATTAATTAAAAGTAAAAGAAAAGTTAAACAAATGTTAAATTCATGTTAAGTTGAATAATTAGACTTTCTACTATTTACTTACCTTTAAGTAACTGTGACTTTCTACAATTGTTTGACCTTCTGCACTTAGGATAAAGTCTATGAATTCCTTTACTGCTCCTGTCGGCTCTTCCTTTGTCAGCATCAAGAATGGTCTTGATATTTTATAGCTTCCAGCGTATATGTTTTCTGCTGTTGTTTCTGCACCTTCAACACTTAGCAGCTTTATGTCTGTGTTTTCTTTAGCTGTTCCAAAGGAAGCATAACCAATAGCATTTGGATCACTTGCTACTGTAGTCATAACAGCACCTGTTGAGCCTTGAGTTATAGCGGTTGCAGTTGTCTTGTCAACTTTATTTTCGCCTTCATTCATTTCAACGCCTGTTAACTCTATAAATGCTCCTCTTGTACCTGAGCCTTCTTCTCTTGTAACTACTGTAATCTTACCAGCTTTACCGCCTACCTGTGACCAATCAGTTATTTCACCTATATAAATTTTTTGAATTTGTTCTATTGTCAGGTTAGTCACCCCATTTGCAGGATTTGCTATAATTGCAATACCGTCTACAGCAATTTTGAATTCCTTCAGATTTTTTTCCTCTGTCTTTAAATCTCTTGATGACATTCCGATATCTACAACACCATCATTTGCTGACTTTATACCTACACCTGAACCTCCAGCTTGAATATCTATTCTTACATTAGTGTTCTTTGCCTTAAATGCTTTTGCTAATTCCTCTGCTAAAGGTTGTACTGAAGTTGAACCATTTACTGTTATGTTTTGCTGAGTTTCACCTTGGCTGTCCTCTACAGGTCTAGCACAAGCAGTAAATACTAATACCGCTATCATAAATACCATTATAATTCCTAAAACGCTTTTTGTTTTCATTTCTATTCCTCCCAATTACTTTAGTTATTTATTATTTACAACTTACAATATAAATATATATCTCCAATGTTAAGCATCAATAAACCTAAGGTTAATAGAATTTAAACTATATGTTAATTAATTGTTAAATCACACAAAGTAGGGGATGACCTATGTGTCATCCCCCAAAAAAACAAAGGCATTACGCCTTTGCTGGAATACTCAATATAAATTCTGTTCCTTTTCCAACCTCACTTTGAACCTCAATCTTGCCCTCAAACTGCAGTACTATATGCTTTACAATGGCAAGACCTAAGCCTGTGCCTCCAACATTTCTGGATCTTGCTTTGTCAACTCTATAAAACCTTTCAAACAGTCTAGGTATATGTTCTTTTGGAATTCCTATTCCATTATCCTTAATTCTAATAACCACATTATTTTCTAAATTATATGCTGCTACCTCAATAGTTCCCCCTTCAGGAGTATATTTCAGAGCGTTATCTATTAGATTTATAAGCATTTGCTTAAACTGGTCAGTATCTCCTTTTAACTTATCAACATTGGCTTCTATTTTTGCATTCAAGCTGATACTCTTATGTACTGCCTGATTTTGAAGTAATGATACAATCTCTATAATTTTTTCCCGGGTGTCTATAATCTCATTTCTTGGCTTGCTTTTCTTATTCTCTACCTCTGACAAGGACAAAATATCAGAAATTAATCGATTTAATCTGTTTGCCTCATCCTCTATAATATTCAAGAACCGTACTGCAGCGTCATTATCCTCTATTGCTCCTGCTTTTAGGGTTTCTACAAAGCCCTTTATGGAAGTAAGTGGAGTCTTTAACTCATGAGATACATTCGCAACAAACTCACTACGCATTTTTTCCAAATTTTTAATCTCTGTTATGTCCTGTATAATGATTATAATTCCTATAATCCTGTCGCTTTCAGGATATGTTATTGCATTAGAATACAGCCTGAAAATTTTCTCTGAGGGATAATTTATAGTTATCTCACTTTCCTCAAAGCTCTTATTTTTTAAAATATCTTTTATTATATTATCAATCTTATTGTTCCTTATTACCCGAAGCATATGCTTACCTACTATATCAGTTTCAGCAATATTTAGCATTTGATGAGCCATGGGATTTATAAATAGTATATTTTCATTGCTATCTACTGCAATAATGCCATTTACTACACTAGAAAGTATTGCCTCCATCTTTGTGTTTTTGTCCTTTATACTGTTTATTTTATCTCTTAAGCTGGCGGCCATAAAATCAATAGCCTTTGCCAGCTCACCAATTTCGTCATTTCTAATAATATTAATAGAACGATCAAGCTTGCCCTTTGTTATATCAACTGCAGCATTTTTTATTTCTTTTATAGGTCTTGTAATACTTATAGTGATTATGTACACCAACAGCAGCGATAATAGCAATCCGGGTATCAATGCAATAATCAGATTGTTGTTAATGCTTCTCATTATCCCATCTATTTCCTTAAGAGGTGTTGAAAGTCTTACAATTCCTATTACATTCTCATCCTTATATATTGGCTGTGCTATATACAGGAAATCAATATTCATTGTACTACTAAACCGAGTTTCATTCCCCAATCCACCATGCAAAGCATCTTGAATTTCTGGTCTTTGTAAGTGATTTTCCATAAGACTTGGATCATAGCTTGTCTCTCCAATAACCTTGCCATATTTATCAACTACCGTAATTCTAATATCCAGTCTATCACTTACTTCTCTTAAAACTGTCTTAATATGCTCGATATCAGCGGCCTGTATGTCCTCTGGCAACATTTTACTTAAAATATATGTCTCAGATATCAATTCTTCCTCAATTTGGGACAAATTTAAATTTTTAATAGTTTGTGCTGTAAAAAAGCTTGATATTATTAAGGTAATCAAAAGCACTGACATTATATAAGCAAATATCTTTTTTTGCACTATCTTTCACCTTCATCATTGATTTTATAGCCTACGCCTCTAATAGTTTCAATCATTTGATTGCTTCCATCCTCATCATTGATTTTCTGTCTAAGGTGCCTAATATGTACATCAACCGTTCTAGTTTCTCCTGGATAATCATAACCCCAAATTTTATCGAGTAAGGAATCTCTGGTTAAAACTCTGCCTTTGTTCTCTATAAGCATCTTTAAAAGCTCATACTCCTTAAGTGTCAAAACCAGTTTTTCTCCACTTTTTCTAACCTCATATTTTTCCTTGTTAAGAGTTATATCTTTATAGCTCAACAAAATATCTGTATCTTTATTTGATTCTTGAATTTCATCTTCCTCATTTGTATCAACTCTTCTCAAAGCTACTCTTATTCTGGCGATAAGCTCCTTAATACTGAATGGCTTTGTCATATAATCATCTGCTCCAAGCTCCAAGCCAAGAACTTTATCAAACTCTTCACTTTTAGCGGTAAGCATAATAATTGGAGTTTTTCTAGTTCTTTTGTCGCCCCTCATCCTTTTGCAAATCTCCAGCCCATCAAAGCCTGGCAGCATCAAGTCTAGAAGCACTAAATCAAAATTACCCTTAATTGCTTGACTAAGCCCCTCTATACCGTTGTCTGCCAAGATTACAACAAAATTGTTTTTTTCCAGATTATACTTTAAAAGCTCTTGAATATGTATTTCATCCTCTATAACTAGAATTCTTTGGTTCATCACATCAATCCCTCCAAATACCTATTTTAACTCTATTATGGCTGATAGGCTGCCTGTTCTGCCCTTGTCTCTTCTATGGGAGAAAAATAAATCCTGATTGCAGCAGGTACACAAGCCGCTTATTGTAATGTTTGTCTCCTTCACTCCCAACTCCATAAGCATCAGCTTTACAGCATACCATAAATCCGCGGTATAGTGCTCTTCATCCTTTTTCTTCAAAAATAGTTCCCAATTCTTAAAGCTCTGTTTAAAAAGCTGTGCTGCGTCTTCCTTGATTTCAAAGCAATTCATTTCTATACTTGGACCTATTCCTACTAAACAATCCTCAGGCTTTGTACCAAAAACCTCTGACATCTTCTTTATAGTCTTCACTGCGATTTTTAGAATAGTTCCCTTCCAACCGGAATGAACAAGTCCTACTGCCTTATTAACAGGGTCTAATATGAAAACAGGTACACAATCAGCATAAAAGGTAATGAGCGGTACTCCAGGAGCATTTGTAATGAGTGCATCTACTTCTTTTATATCAGATTCCATTATCAGACCTTTTCCTATGTCTGCCTTGGAAATAACTCTTATTTTATCTCCGTGAACTTGATCTGAAAAAACAAGCTTCCTATATTCAATGCCTATTGCATTACAAACTATATCCAAATTTTTTATTACATTTTGTCTTATATCATCTTTTACAAGAGAAGTATTTAAGCTATCATAAATTCCTTTGCTTACTCCGCCTTTTCTGGTAGTAAAGCAATGTTTAACCATGTCAGTAACATCAAATGCGGGTATAGTTAAATAAACCAAATCATTTTTTTGATGAATTTTAAAGTCACTGTTAATTGTAATCCCTCCAATATGAAAATTATGCTAAGTATATTATTATTAATATTCCATACTTTCATGTTATTATTTTTTATGTCCTTTTACAACAAACAAAAAATAAAAAGCTCTTAAAAAAGAGCCTTTTACAAATATTTAACATCAATTTAACCTTTTCATAACTTTAGCCTGAATATCCATTAGAAGCTTCTCAGTTTCTGTGGCTCCACTTTGTATGTTTGGCGTTCCCAAAAAAACATTAGCCTTGCCCTGATTTCGTTTTATTTCCTGTGCAGGTATCCCCACAGCAGTGATATTGGGCAGTAAGCTTTTTAATACAACAGCTCCTGCACCTACCTTGGTATTGTCCCCTACAGTAATCGGTCCTAGTATCTTTGCACCGGCACCTATGGTAACATTGCTTCCTATTGTTGGATGCCTTTTTCCCTTATCCTTGCCAGTACCCCCAAGAGTTACTCCCTGATATAATGTCACATTATCACCAATAATAGAGGTTTCTCCAATCACAACACCCATGCCATGATCTATAAAGAACCTTCTGCCTATTACTGCACCCGGATGTATCTCAATACCTGTAAAAAATCTGGAAACCTGTGAAATGATTCTTGAAACCAAAAATAATTTATGCTCATAAAGAAAATGTGCTATTCTATGACTAAACACGGCATGTAAACCAGGATAGCATATCAGAACCTCCCAAATGCTCTTAGCAGCAGGGTCTCTTTCAAATACTACTCTAATGTCTTCCACTATAGATTTCATTTTGCTTCCTCCTTTTTTCAAAAACAAAAAACCTCTTTATATGAAAATCATATAAAGAGGCAGTTAACTCTGCGGTTCCACTCTTACTTATACTCAAAGGATACTATCATACCCCTGCACTGTAACGGGTGCAACCGTTTTAGCTTACTCTCTGCTTAACACAGCTTCAGCCAACAGCTCATGGATGCACTTTTGGCAAATATATCTAAGATTGCTTTCAGCCAGTGGCAATCCCTCTCTGAAGAAATACTTTTATGCCTAAACTTTCCAATCGTCGCCTTTAAATCCTAGTATTCTACTATACATTAATTATATTTCATATTCTAATATATGTCAAATGTTATAAAATATTTACATTTCTTATGCCTTTAGTAGATTCAACTCTTGTTCCTCAACAAATTGATTTGTATAAAGGCTATAGTAATATCCCTTTTGCTTCATCAATTGCTTATGATTTCCTTGCTCCAGCAGCTTTCCACCTCTAATAACAAGAATTCTGTCAGCGGATTTAATGGTTGAAAGTCTATGAGCTATTATGAAGCTGGTTCTGTTATCCAGTACCTTCTGTATAGCTTCTTGAATAACATGTTCTGTTTCTGTATCAATTGAGGAGGTTGCTTCATCCAGCACAAATATTCTCGGATTCGCCAAAATTGCTCTGGCAAAGGACACTAACTGCTTCTCTCCTGTTGAAAGTCTGTTGCCGCCTTCTCCTACCTCATTGTCATAACCATTTTCCAGCTTTGATATGAATTCATGGGCGTTAACTAGCTTAGCAGCATTTATAATCTCTTCCTCATTGGCGTCCAGCTTTCCATACTTTATATTATCTCTTATAGTTCCGCTGAATAAATGGGGTGTCTGAAGTACATAGCCAAGGTTTGATTGAAGCCATGCTATAGGCAGCTCCCTATAATCAACTCCATCCACAAGTACCTCACCTTCTGTAGGTTCATAGAAACGACATGCCAGGTTTACTATTGTGCTTTTACCTGAGCCGGTTTCTCCTACTAAGGCAATAGTTTCTCCAGCTTTTACATCCAAGCTGAAGTTTTCTAGTACCTTTTCTCCATCCTTATATGCAAAGCTTACATTCTTGAAGGTTATTTCTCCTTTTATCTCAGGCCAAAGTTCTTTCTTGGAATGGAATACATCTCCAAACCTTTCTACAACCTCCTTTGAGTCTATAATGTCAGGTTCAGTTTCTATCATTGACATTATTCGCTCTGCTGACGCCTGTGCTGATTGCAGCTCAGCAAATATTCTTGCCAGTTCTCTTACAGGCTCAAAAAACTGCATTGTGTATTGTATAAACAATACTAGAGTTCCATAGCTTAGTGTTGTAAGAATTACTCCCTGACCCCCATACCAAAGTGCAATAGCAGTTCCTATACTGCCTAGTGCTAAAATTAGAGGCAGATATATAGCAGAAAATATTGCTGCCTGTACAGAGGATGAGTACATCTCCTTAGTAAGCACCTCAAATTCCTCTAGGTTCTTTTTCTCCCTAACTAAAGTTTTAGTTGTCTTAGCTCCTGTTATACCCTCATTGAAGGCTCCTGTTATCTTCGAGTTTGTTTTTCTTACTACTCTATATGCCTTCAATATTTTTTGTTGAAAGTACATGCTAAGTAGTGCAACTATAGGCATTACTGATAAGCTAAGAAGTGCAAGCTTCCAGTTAATAACCAGCATCACACAAGCAATACCAATCATCATTGTTACTCCCCATACAAAATCTACCAAGCCCCAAGCAATAGTATCTGCTAAGCGGGATGTATCAGAGGTCATTCTTGCCATCAACCAGCCAATAGCAGTCTTGTCATAGTATGAAAAAGATAACTCCTGTAGTCTTTTGAAGCCATGCTTCCGTATATCATAGCATATTCCCATATCAATCTTGCCGGCAATGGATATTAATCCATATACATTTATTGCTTGAAAAACAACAAGTCCTACATATCCTAATATAAAGTATTTCAAACCGCTTAGGGATTGTGTAACAGCAAAATGGTCTATTGCATATTTTGTCATTAGTGGAAATATAACATCTATACCTGCAACGCTGATCATTACAAACCCAAGACGTATCATTAATTTTTTATAAGGCTTAGTATATTTCAAAAGCTTAGCCCACAAACCGAAATCAAAACGCTTATTGTATTCCTGTTCCTTGTGCATCGTCATTTTATCAACTCTTTTCTTTATATAATTTGTCAATCAACTATATTTTTTAAACTAAATATTTATTAAGAAATACTCTTATGTATATCATTATCCATTTCCTCTTCGAGGGCATTTTGAATTGACCAGATTCTTTGATACAAACCCGGGCTATTTATAAGTTCATTATGAGTTCCTATTTGTACCACTTCACCCTCATTAAGGACTATTATAAAGTCAGCTTCAGAAAGAGTCGTTATCCTATGGGATATTATAAAGGTTGTAGCTGTCTTATCCCTATGCTTAAGTGCTTTTCTAATTGCTGTATCAGTTTCTGTATCAACTGCACTTAAAGAATCATCAAACACAAGCACCGGACAATCAAGAATAAGTGTTCTTGCTATAGCCACTCTTTGTTTTTGACCACCGGAAAGAGTAACCCCTCTCTCACCTACTATAGTATCATATCCCTTCTCAAATTCTTCAATTACACTGTGTACTGAGGCTGTCTGAGCAGCCTTATATACCTCAGCTTCAACTGCATTTTCCTTTGCTAGTCCTATATTCTCGATTATTGACTTAGAGTAAAGGAAGGGCTCCTGAAGTACAATGCCTATGTGCTTTCTTAACCATTTCTTTTCAATATTTCTAATATCTATGCCATCAATTGTGATTGAGCCACTTTGAAAGTCATAAAGCCTTGGTAGCAAATGCACAAGACTGGTTTTACCAGAGCCAGTAGGCCCTAGTATTGCCACAGTTTGCCCTGCTTTTACCTTAAAAGACACATTCTTTAGTATAGGCTTATTTTCATCATATCCGAAGGTTACATTCTCAAATTCTATAGTACCTTTAATTTTTGGTTTCTGTTCACTTAGAGAAGGCTCTTCTATTGGCTGCTCCAATATCTCTTCAATTCTTTTCAAAGAAACAATAGTCTTGCCAAGATCAGTTAATATTCTGCCCATTTGTCTTACTGGCCAAAGCAGCATACCCTCATAGGTTGTAAACACTATAAGCGTACCAAGTGAAATATTCCCTATAGAAGTCCAATATGAGCCAAACACAAGTACTGTGCCTATCTGCAGCATACAAAGCAAATCAGAAAAAGACCAGTAGTTTGCCAGCAGCTTTAAAAGATTATAGGTTAAATCTCTGTACTCAGCATTCTTAACATCAAACTTATCCATTTCATAATCTTGTCTTGCAAAAGCTCGAACTACTCTAACTCCTGTCAAGTTTTCCTGCAATACAGTAGAAAGTCTGCCTTCTGCTTCATCAGATGCCGTAAAAGCCTTTTTAACCTTCATAAAAAATATAAATGCAAATGCAAATATTATAGGTACAACTATCATTGCTACCATTGTCATTCTGACATCCAACGAAAGCATAATAATCAATGCCATTGAGAGCATAAACAAGGCTCTTCCAATTTCTACAAACTGCATAGCGAGGAAAGCACGTATTGTCTCAACATCAGAAGTACAACGTTGAATCAAATCTCCTGTTTCAGCCTTGACATGATAGTCATAGGTAACGTGCTGCAAGTGGTCATATAGCTTATTTCTGATACCTCTAGCAGTGGACTCTGACGCCACTGCGGACCACTTACCTCTAAAAAAAGTAAATATTCCATTTAGGGCTGAGAGCAATATCAAAACCAAACCACATATCCATAGATTTTTGGCTAGTATGCTGGTTCCCCCTATTTTCTCAATCATATTAACTATTACTATGGGTGCATTAATTTCTTTATCTCCTATAATTGAGTCTACGGTTAGACGTATTACAAGAGGTGAAAGAAAAGAAAACATCGTAGCAAAACCAATGCTTATTATTGCACCAAAATACAATAATCTCTTACCCCTCATAAAGTTCCAAAGTAATTTTAAGCTTTTCATGTAAATCTCACTCTCCTTTGAAGTACTATTCTGAGTCATATTCTAATAAAATAAAAGCCATAAGTATCGAAAATACCTATGGCTCCACTAATGCAAACAAAAAGCCATAAGCATCATACACGAAGCCTATGGCTATATATCCATACAAGTTATGGGTATAGCTTACTAATAGGTCGTGTACTATATATTCTATCAAAGCTGAATCTTAAATTACCAGTGACAGCAATTCTAAAATAATTTTTTCTCATTTTCCACGACCTCCTTTTCTAATTTTTAACTACTACACCATATTATATTATTATTCCTACACACATACAACTATATTTGCAATTTGTAACAAAACCGTAACAATATTTATAAAGTAAGGAAGGTTTTGTTGAAACTCGCTTACGGAACGTGCACATTAATGTGGAATAAACGTTCCTACTCGTTATAACAAAACCGTAACAATATCTATAAAGTAAGGAAGGTTTTGTTGAAATGCATCAAATTAAAAACGTAATTGATTTATTTTTATTTTGTTTTTATATATTCTACGTTATCATTGTCTGGTTTTTTTATTGACAATGCATTAAGACTGTCTTCATTTACAGTAATTTTTGTTTCAGTTGCTGTAATAATTGGCATTTTCGAAACATCTTCACCCTTTAAAACCTTTGCAGCCATTTCACCAGTTTTATAGCCCAGCTGATAGTAATCTATTCCCTGTGTAGCTAATGCCCCTGCTTCTACAGTGCCTGATTCAGAAGCTATAACAGGAATTTTATTTTCCAAGGTTTTCTGAGCTATCAAAGGCATAGCAGCAACAACTAAATTGTCAGTTGGTACATACAACACATCGATTTTATTAACCAAACTGGCAATGGCTTGTGTAACTTCATTAGTACTAGTGATTCCAACAAGTACAACTTCATAGCCATTCTTATTGCTATACTCCTTCAATTGATTAATTTGAACCTCAGAGTTAATTTCGCTGGTATTGTATATCGCCCCTATTCTTTTTGCATTTGGAGCAAACATTTTTATCAGATTCAATTGTGTCTCAACCGGTACATAATCTGAAGTACCAGATACATTTGTAGCAGGGCTCTCTAAGGATTTAACTATACCTGCCGCCACTGGATCAGTTACTGCACTTATTAATATTGGAATATCTTTGGTTGCATTATAAGCAGCTTGAGCAGAAGGTGTCGCGATTGCAAAAATCAAGTCCTTCTTTTGGGATGCGAATTGTTTTGCAATAGTTTGTGATGTAGCCATGTCACCCTGAGCATTTTGGTATTCCACTTCTAAATTTATTCCTTCAACGTAACCATTATCCTCCAATGCTTTCAAAAATCCTTTTCTATTATCATCTAAAGCAGCAAATTCTACTATTTGACTTATGCCAATTTTGACTTTATTCTGTTCCGCCGTTTCTTTTGTGCCACTACAGCCTGCTAATACTACCGTTACTAATAATAATACAATTATTAATTTTCCTATAATTTTTTTCATTTTCACTCTCTCCTTTTATATTGCATATTCAAATTTTTCTAATATAATCTCAATTGTTAAACTTTGTTTTTCTTCTTCCTTTACATCTAGTACGACCTCGCCTTTATGAAGCATTATCAACCTGTTTCCATATGCAAGTGCATGTTTTAAATTATGTGTCACCATTAACGTAATTATATTTCTCTCTTTTACAATACTGTTTGTTAAATCCATAATCTCATTTGAAGTCTTAGGATCTAATGCAGCAGTGTGCTCATCTAAAAGTAAAATTTGCGGATTTGAAATACTTGCCATTACTAATGCAAGAGCTTGCCTTTGACCTCCAGATAAGTATTTTACTTCAATATCCAAATACTTTTTTAAATCCAGAGAAATGCATTCTAGTAGTTCTACTAATTTCTCTGTACTATGACGAAGGCATTTTTTAAGATTTAAAAGCTCTCCCTTATTTAATGCAAGTGACAGATTTTCTCTGACTGTCATTGATGGACAGGCACCCGCTGCAGGATCTTGAAATACTCTGCTGATTATTTTAGTTCTGCTATGCTCAGGCAAATTTGTTAGATTCTTATCATCTAAAGTAATCTCGCCTGAGCTTTCCTTCATAAGACCTGAAATAATATTTAATAGTGTGGATTTGCCAGTACCATTGCTCCCGATTATGCTAACAAATTCACCTTTATTAATTATTAAAGAAATATCTGAAAGTACGGTATTACTCTCTCCATAAGGATTAGGAAAACATTTTGATAAACTATTAATTTTTAGCATCTAAAAGCCTCCTTTTGCCGAAAACTGAGATATTTCCATTATTCTTTAAATATCCTATTCCCAAAAATAAGATAATAACCAATGAAGTAACCATTTTTAAATCTGTTGCAGCCATCCCTAAATTCATCGCTAAATAAATAGTAAACTGGTAAATTATTGTCCCAATTAGTATCATGCTGGTTTCTTTTAAAAATCTTGCTTTTCCAAAAAGTGTCTTCCCAATAATAATTGATGCAATTCCTAAAACAAGAGTACCGATTCCCATAGATACATCCGCGAAACCTTGAAATTGAGCCATTATACTGCCAGAAAGTGAAATTATAGCATTTGATAGCATAAGTCCTAAAATTTTAATGTTGTTGACCTCTACGCCAAGAGAACTAACCATCTGAGGGTTATCTCCCACTGCCTTTAAAGTATATCCAAGTCCAGTTTTTAGAAATAAGTCCAGCAAAACCTTGCATATAACTACAAGAACTAAAGCAATTATTATCGGAGAAAAATTGCTGCTAAATAAGTGGTTTGTGTTAAATAATGGAATGTTAGCCCTTCCCATAATTCTTAGATTAAGAGAATATAAAATTCCCATAACCAAGATTCCAGAAAGCAGATTCGAAATTTTAATTTTAACATGTAAAATACCAGTTAGTAGACCTGCTGCTAATCCACCTAGTAGTGCCAATAATGATCCTGCTGTTGGTGATAAGCCATTTTTAAGAGATACTGCAATAATCGCCCCCCCTAAAGCGAAGCTGCCATCCACTGACATATCTGGGAAATCCAAAAGTTTATAACTTATATAAACCCCCAGTACCATCAACCCTAAAATTAAACCTTGTGTACCTACAGACATTAATACACTCACTACTTCACCC
>JBAVGO010000032.1:0-8038 GCA_049684915.1 Lutisporaceae bacterium
TGATTAAATTGAAGTTTAATGTACGTAGTCACAAAAGTGCTACAATTCTCTGTACTCAAAGACAATTTAGCCATGTTCTAAAACGGAGTATATTAGTATCTCCAAACCGTCCCTCGGCTTTGTCCTGAATTATCATTATACAATAGCACTATCTCACAGAAAAATCTTTTATGCGCCACTCGAATTTGTTTTCATCCATTCTCCTGTGTCAAGCTTTGTCATGGTTGTTCTTTTTGCTTTTCAATTTAGTCAACTTTCTTTTTCTTGAGCCTATTTTACAAAGTATAATCCACTCTTTTTTGACTAATCCGACTATTAAAATTAAACAGCCAACTTCGTAGCCAGACAGCCATAATGCCCTCTAAAACATACAACTAAGCAAGGTTAGAAACGACATTTTGGCTACATCAATATGCCCTCTATTCGCCTCAAACTCAATACTTCCAGCCCTTTAGATATACAATTAACTATTAAAGAATGCTTTTATGAGGTTCAAGAGGTCGCAAGTTCAAATCTTGTCACCCATACCATTATAGAAAGTTACAAGCTAGTAATCCGTATGGATTGCTGGCTTGTTTGTTTTTCGAGTGAGTATTTGGTTACATGACATCTTTCTGTGATTTAAAAGCAAAAATAACCGTCCCCAACGCTTTACAATATGTTTCTTCAATTACTAAAAGCTAGACGAAAACTATTATCCGAGGATATACTATATATGTAATTATATAGTATATCCTCGGATTTACTTAAAAAATGGAGGTATAGATTAAAATGAGAAAATTTTTATATGTATTATGTTTGCTTTTTGCTTTTTCATTAACATCCTGTAGCAATACAATTAACGCAACAAGCCCAGAAGCATCAAGTACTGATATAATTCAAATATCAAGTGATGAAGAATGGGTAACATATAAAAATCAACTTATAGAATTTTCTGCTCCCAAGGAATTAAATTTTACTCAAAATGATTTTGGATGGTGGAGTTTAAATTATAAAGGTCAGAATATAGCATATATTTTTGAAGAATATTATCAACATGATAATATTCCCGAGTTATTTTTCAGAAATATGTGTGATGTGTTAGAAACAGAAGTTTTAGATAAATATTTTTGTCCTGTGCTAAAGAAAAAATATAAGTGTTATTTTAATGTAGATAACAAGCCAGTTGTTCAGTATGATCTTATGCACGCTTTCCTTTATAATCAAAAGGATAGAAAAGCTATAGTAGTGAATTTTAATTTAAAATATGTTGATGAAAATACTATTCAAAAGATTGTAGACTCAGTAAAACTTGTGAATGAGTAACAAATTTAAAGTGCTGGAGGTTGTAAAAGAAATATCTCCAGCACTTTTGTGCGTCTAGCATGTATACCCTACGAAAAAATTGACACCATATACCGAATAATTACTACCAGATAATTGGAAATAATGTTATAATAAACAGCATGGGTAAAATTGTATTAGGGGTGAGCCAATGAATAAATTAACCTTAGCTGACATTAAAGTATTGGGCGAAGGACCGCAAGTAAAAAAATTAATTGAAGCTAAATATGGTACATTGAGAAAGTTTCACCAACAAGAGAATCCTTCAGTCTGCTTAAAGTCAATAAGGGACTATTGCAGTAGTAAAAAGATTCGTTCGGGAACCTTCAGGTGTTTAATGGTTAATAAACTCGATAAGAGTTGGGGAGACATTGTACTGACTGAGCCAGAGCAAGTAACTAAACATGTGTATGAAATATATAATAATATTGTATTGTATAAACAAGATTCAGATATTCAGCTCTTTGACAAGCTTATGGAGTTATGCGGACAGTATAAGCTTTCAGACGAAAACATTTTAATGTACAGAAATATTGCGAAAAACTATTATTTTAGAAATAACTGTATAAAGGCATTTGAATATTATAACAAGGCTATTAACCTTATAGGAAATAAAAACATTGATATATTGGTATCGCTAACTATTGAATTGGCAGATCATTATTTTAAGGAACGGTATGTTGATGATTCTGAAAGGCTATTTAATAGAGCTAGATGTTATCTCGAAAATTATAAGGTAAGTAATTCAACCTTGTATAAATACTATTACCGCAAGGGAATAGTGTGTAATTTTGAAGCAAATTACGCTGAAGCACTAGAGTGGCTTGAAAAATCAGTTCAATATGCAGATATAAATACCGAAGCAATGAGTGAAAAGGGTGCTGCTTTTTTAGCAATAGGAGTTGCTCACAAAAATATGGGAAACTATGAAGAAGCAAAGAAAAGCTATTCTTACGCTTTTAGTTATTTCCATGAAAAGGACATATATGGGAGGATTTCTATTTTTAATAATCTAGCTAATCTATACTGTGCTATGAATGATTATAACAAGGCAATTGAATATATAGAGCAAGCTAAAGACATATTAGAGAAAGAAAAAATCACTGACAGACAATTGATGGTTTCTCATACATATGCTGCAATAAAACTAATGCATGACGACACCTCAGCCTTTTATAAATTTATTGAAGAGCTAAAGGCAACGATTAACAGCTCTATAAATAAAAATAACATTAAGAATAATATAAATAGCATGATTAAAACTGTTGATGATATAGATATGCTAAAGGAATTACATAAAGCAATTTGCTATATCAAAGAGAATACAAATAATGATATGTATATAGACACACTATATTCATGTTTTGGCAGAGTATATGAGAAATTAATATTAAAAGGAGGCGTTATATTTTGATTAAATTTAAAAACATATTCAAATGCTTTATTATTGTGCTTCTATTAGCAGTTTCTTTATCCAGCATAAAAGTAATAGAGGTAAATGCAGGTGATTATACCGATCCGTATGAAAGCATTTCAAGCTACGGAATAAATCATTAATAAAAGAATAGTAGAATGGCTAATGGGAGGTAATACTACCTCCCATTTTTTATCCTTAGAATTATAAGAAAGAATTTAAAGTACATATACACATCGTCTTATACAATTTGCTATACTGCTCTAGCTAATTTAATTGCTAACTCTCTTTTGTTTTATTACTACAAGCGTAACGGTCAGTACAGCCACAGCAAATCCAATTATTATGAGCATATTCAGAAATATAGGTGCGAGATTTTCCATATTAAATATAGCCATATTAGCTATGCTATTGTTAGATTTTACATACCAATAGTTTGGTGTAAAGGATGC
This sequence comes from Lutisporaceae bacterium, assembly GCA_049684915.1. GTDB lineage: Bacteria > Bacillota > Clostridia > Lutisporales > Lutisporaceae > GWB2-37-7. The sequence goes on from JBAVGO010000032.1 coordinate 3,190, forward strand.
AATTTTTAAAACTGTCTTGCCCAGAAAAGCCTGAGGCACAAACACTCCACTAATAAAACAAGTCCCTAAAGAAACAACATTTGTAGCAGCAGACATGGCACCTTTACTTTTTATAACATTGCCAATTAAATAGCTAATGCTCAAGGCTGCAAAAGTAAATACAAAGGAGTTTAATAAAAACAGCAGTCCCCTGGCAGTAAACATATAACTGCCATACATGAATAAGCTGGTAACAATCAATGTAATCCAAGCAAGCACTGCAAAACTAAAGTTTCCTAGTATCAATTGAAAATTCATGTTTCTATGCCTTATCGGCGAACAAAGATTTCGCTTTTTTAAATCTGTACTATTAAAGACAATCATAACAGAACTAACACCTAAAATTAATATTGCAAACAATGAATAAGCTAAATAGTTAAAATAGAATGCAACCTTTTCATTTTTAGAAATTTCACCTACAGCGTTAATTAGCTTAACTTCAGTTTTTTGTTTCAAATCATTATCTACATAGCTTATAAGCTCTTCCTCAGATAAATTCTCTAAATAGCTGCTATAGGTTTTTACAGTATTTAAATATTTATTAATTATGCTATCAAGGTATATTCCACTTGTTGAGTCTGGGACTGTGGTCTTTTCAAGCTGTAATGTTTTTCCGCTCAGCAGCCCTTCGGTGAAGCCCTTCGGCACCCTTACTATATATTCTATCCGCCTGAAAAATAATGCATCCTGTAGCTTTTGAGTATCATCTGGAATATTTACCATGTTGGTATTTTTGCTGAGATAATACTTTAGACCTTCCACAAGCTTTGAATTCGTATCATGATTTATAAAGACTATATTAACTTTGGTTTCTGCAAAGTTTGTATCTCCAGTTTTAGTATAAGTATTTGCAAGAACTGATGTTAAGGCTATAAATACTACAAGATAAATCATTATTTGAGATAAATTTTTATAAATCACTTTAAAAAAGGCTTTATAAACTTGCATATTTCTGCCTCCTTAATACGAAGTAGGTAATTATGCTAAACCCCGCAGCAAAAACGGAAAGCAACGCTATATTCGTGAAGAATTGAGTGTGGTTGTTATAGTAATATAGTGAATAAAGGCTGTCTGTTATCAAATTTGCTGGGTTAAGATATCCTAAAATAGGGGCTTTTATGTTAACAATATATTTTATATCATGGTACATCAGACCTGATAAAAATGACATTGTCATAGTTAACCCAATCAGTATTCCAATTTTAACACCTTCACCTTTTTTGATTATTGAGGCAATGCAAGTTCCAAAGGAAACTCCTGTAATTGTGCCTATTACACAAGTCAATGCAATATAGCCTAGTTGGCTTCCAAAGTTTATTTTTAATATAAAAGCCAAATACACAAGTAAAACAAATATTACAGCTAACTGAACTGTAGTTGCTGCAAACATAGAGGCTAAGAATATCTTTAACTTGTGTGTGGGAGCCATATTAACTCTTGCTCCCTGTGGAGATAGATTCGCCTGAATGGCGGTTACTTCTTTTAACCCCAAAAAATTTCCATATAGACAAGCCATCGCAATTAAGGAATAAAAGTAGATTACAATAGTATCCGGGGTAGATTTGCTGGCAGCAACCTCTTTAAGATAATCATCTCTGTTAAAAATACTGTCAATAAGTCCATTTTGTACTGCATCGGGATTTTTCCTAATAATTGTTGTAATTGTAGATGAAGTTTGTTTAAAGTCATCTAGGAAGCCTTTTATTATTGTTTGATTTATTCCTGATTCCTTCACTACGAGCTTTATTTCATTCTCATAATAGATGTAACCTTCAATCTTATTATCTTCAAGAAGCTTATCCGCTTCTTCCTTTGATATATATTTTATATCAAATAGATTACTCTTGCCCGAACTCTTATCAGCACTTGAAACTGAGTCTATAGCTTTAATAAAATCTGTGTTTTTCTTATATTCATCATTATTAACTATTCCAATTTTAATTTCAGAAAAGTTTTCTGCACTTGAAAGGTTTGAAAAAGCCATATTGAATAATGTAGCCAAAAGTATTGGAAATAGAAGAGTCCAAAACATCGTTTGCTTGTCCTTTACAATACATTTAAGCCTATATAGATAGTTATGCAAAAACATTATATTCCTCCTTAATCCCTAAGCTCTTTACCTGTTATTTCCAAAAATACATCATTCAAAGTAGGCGGCTCAGAATAAACCTTTCCAACAGTGATATTCTTAGATTTTAAGTAATCCAATAAAGCAACTATATTATTTTTACCTGTGCTTGATTTCGCCACAATCAAGTTGCCGCTATATTCAGCTGATAATATATTTGGAAGATTTCTGACCCCCTCCAAAATGCTATTATCGATTTTAAATATTTCTACAGTGAGTTTTTCACCTGTATTTATCATTCCTTTTAGTTCATCATTAGTACCTGTGGCAATTATTTTTCCTTTGTCCATGATGGCTATCCGTGTGCAGATTTCCTCAACCTCTTCCATGTAGTGAGAAGTATACACAATTGTAGCTCCCTCTCTATTTAGTCGTTGTATTCCTTCCAATATATTGTTTCGACTCTGAGGATCAACTGCAACTGTAGGTTCATCCAAGATGATTAGTTTGGGCTTATGAGCAATACCGCAGGCAATATTTAATCGGCGAAGTAAACCGCCGCTTAACTTTTTGGGGTAAAATTTTCTAAAATCCTTAAGCCCAACAAAATCTATAGCTTCCTCTACAAGCTCACGACGCTTCTTTTTGTCTGAAATGTACATTCCACAGAAATAATCAATATTTTCAAAAACCGTCAATTCATCGAAAACCGCAACATTTTGCATGATTATACCGATATTACGCTTAATATCATAAGCATCTGGCGACATAGGTTTGTCATAAATTTCTATACTGCCCTTGTCATATTTCAATAGTGATAAAATACAGTTGATTGCAGTGGTTTTTCCTGAGCCATTAGGTCCCAAAAGACCAAATATTTCTCCCTCGTTTACTTCCAGATTGAAATGATCTAGCGCAATTAAGTCACTATATCTTTTTACTAGATTTTTAACCTTTATTACCATAAGGATACCTCCCATTATAGATTTAACAAAAATACAACCATTTCCCTTTCCTTATACTAATTGTAATATATTTATTTGCATCTTGTTAGTGAGTAAGCTCCAATCTGAATATGACAAATGTAATAAAAACTTGAGGACTTTAAAATCAAGTGTTAGAATTTATGTATATTGACTATAGAAAATAAAGGTTTGGTAAATAGAATGAATAAGTTAATTGATAAACTGATTATTTTAATTATTTCTTTGGCTTTATATATACCTAATGCAGATAACCTATTCATGGTTGTACCCATTCTAATTGCTATAATTTTAAGTACAATCTTAAGCTACTTGGAAGATGACCGTGTTTCATTGGGGCTATTTGCTATTTATTTAGTTATTAGCTTTTTTATACCAGCTTTCTTGTTCTTTATTCCGCTTATATGTTATGATATCTTTCTTTATAAGATTAGATGGATATGGGCTTTAGCACTTCTACCACTGATTAACAATTCAACTCAGGCACTCTTCAACTCAAAGTGGTTAATTGCAGCCTTCATTATTGCTGTATATATTTTGAAATACCGTACTGTTACGCTTCAAAATATAGAAAAGGATTATTATAAGCTTCGTGATAATACCAAGGAAATATCAATGCAGCTTAAAAAACAGAATAAAGAACTTCTAGAAAAACAGGATTACGAAATAAACTTTGCAACCTTAACGGAACGAAACAGAATTGCAAGGGATATTCATGATAATGTGGGGCATTTACTTTCAAGATCAATATTGCAGATTGGGGCACTCCTTGCCATAAATAAAGATGAAGAAACGAAAGAATACTTGAGGATTATAAAAGACACCCTCTCAGAGGCCATGGATAGCATACGTACTAGCGTACATAATTTGCATGAAGAATCAATTGATCTACAAGCTGAAATATTAAAATTAATTGATAACTTTAAATTTTGCTCTATTAAATTTGATTATGATGTGGAAACAAACTTAGAAAAAAATATGAAATATTGCTTTATTGCTTCAACAAAAGAAGCTTTGTCAAACATTATGAATCATTCTAATGCCACAAAGGCGTTAGTGGTAATACGTGAACATCCGGCACTTTATCAATTGGTTATACAGGACAATGGTATACAAGGCAACTATAATAGTGAAAATGGCATGGGAATAAAAAACATTACAGATAGAGTAGCTTCTATAGGTGGTAACGTTAATATTAGTACCGATAAAGGTTTTAGAATTTTTATTTCAATACCGAAAAAATAAATGTTTAGAAAGGATTGGATAAAAAATATGAGGGTAGTAGTTGTTGATGATGATAAGTTAGTATGTGTATCGCTCAAAACAATATTAGAAGTAGAAGAAGATATCTCTATAGTGGGCACTGGTCATAATGGGAAGGAAGCTATTGAACTTTATAACAGTTTAAAACCTGATATTCTATTAATTGATATACGAATGGAACCAATGACAGGACTTGAGGCTGGAGAAGCCATTTTAAAAACAGATAAAAGTGCAAAAATACTATTTCTAACTACTTTTTCTGACGATGAATATATAATAAAAGCACTGAAGATAGGCGCTAAGGGTTATATTATAAAACAGAATTTTGAATGCATTGCACCGTCACTAAAGGCTATATTTATGGGACAAAGCGTCTTTGGTGATGATATTGTTTCAAGAATTCCAACCTTAATTAAAAACAAAAAAGTTGATTTTTCTGCCTTTGGCATTATAGAAAAGGAATACGACATTATCACCGTCGTAGCTGAAGGACTTA
>JBAVGO010000033.1:0-4843 GCA_049684915.1 Lutisporaceae bacterium
AAAAGAATCTGGTACATAGAAAAAATTAATACAAATTCTCAGCTTCATAATCTTGGAGGCTGTCTAAAAATTAACCAGAGCATATGTGTGGACAAGCTAGACGAGACGCTCAATATTTTAGTAGAAAAAAATGATGCTTTAAGAATTAGATTAACCGAAAAAGATGGACAGCCAGTTCAATATATTAAAGAATATGAAAAGTATAAAACTGATTTTTTTGATTTTAGCAACTGTGAAATGCCAGAAATAGAACATCAGAAATGGGCACATGATACATTTGAGCAAAAATTTACTTTAGAAGATAGCCCATTGGTTTATATTGCAATATACAAAGTTGATGATTATAATTTTGGGATATTTCTAAAAATCCACCATATTGTTGCTGATGGCTGGTCTATTGGGATTATGCAAAAACAGGTATGTGAGATATATAATCATTTAATCAAGGACGAAAATATTGAATTTGATGAAGCTTGTTCATATGTAGATTTTATAGAAAAAGAAAACGATTACTTAGAGTCAGATAAATTTGAAAAAAACAAAAAGTTTTGGAATGAAAAATTTAATGATTTACAAGAAGAGTTTTTATATAATGGCTCTATAAATATACAAGGTAAAAGACAGACTCATACCTTAGATAATGATTTTTCTGATGAAATTTGGAGTTTCTTGAAGGATAACAAATGTTCATTAAACACATTTTTTACTGCAATTTTGTTGATATACATAAACAAAACTATATATCAGAGGGATATAGTTATTGGCACACCAGTATTTAACAGATCGGGAAATAAGGAAAAGAATACTGTGGGGATGTTTACCAGCACAATGGCTGTAAAATATAGCTTAGATACTGAACTATCTATAAAAGAGCTGGTTGCTTCAATCAATAGAGAAATGAAAGTTAGCTTTGTTAATCAACGATACCCCTATGATCTATTAATTGGAGACTTAGAATTAAACAAAAAAGGTTATGATAGCTTATTCAAAATGTGTGTAAATTATTATAACTCAAAATTAATTGAAGTTAACGGAATGGATTTAGAGCTTGATGAATTCTACAATGGCAATCAGAGCTACTCCATGCAATTAGTTATTCAGGAATGGGATAAAGGCAGAATAACGTTAAACTATGACTATAAGATAGATGAATACACAGAACAAGATATAACAATAATGTACAATTGCATGAATAATATTATTAAACAGATTTTGAATAATACAAGCTGCAATATAAAAGATATAAAATTGCTTAGTGAGGATGAAATAGACTTTAAGATACACACCTTGAATTCTACAAATAGCGATTACCCAATGGATAAAACAATATATGAATTGTTTGAAGAACAGGTGAAAAAGACTCCTGATAATATTGCAGTAATATTTGAAGAGTTGCAATTAACCTATAAAGAGCTAAATGAAAAAGCAAATCAAATGGCAAGCTATCTAAGAGAACAAGGTGTAGAGAGACAAACAATGGTGGGGATTTTACAAACTCATTCAACAGAGCTAATTATAAGCATTTTGGCAGTATTAAAAGCTGGGGGAGCTTACCTGCCAATTGATCCGACATATCCTTCTGAGAGAATTAATTATATTATGGAGGACTCAAAATGCTTAATGCTATTAACTAATTTTGCGTTAGATAATGCTGTTAAGTTTGACAAGAGAATATTGAATGTGAAAGAGATAGAGGTAAACTCGTATAGCAAGGAAAACCTAACAAAGGTGAACGAGTCAAAGGATTTGGTGTATGTCATATATACTTCAGGCTCCACAGGAAAGCCCAAAGGGGTAATGCTGGAACACAAAGGCTTAGTAAATTATACATGCTGGGCTAAAAAAATGTATCTAAAGGGTAAAAGTGAAGTAATTGCACTTTATTCTTCTATAGCCTTTGATTTAACAGTTACATCAATATTCATGCCTTTAATCTCAGGCAGTCAAATAATAATCTATGATAATGATGAAAACGAATTTGTTTTATATAAAATTTTAAGAGAAAATAAAGCAACCGTTGTAAAGCTTACCCCTGCACATTTGACCTTATTGAAAGACTTAGATAATAAAAACTCAAATATAAAAAGGTTTATAGTTGGTGGAGAAGACCTAAAGGTCAGCTTGGCAAAGGAAGCCTATGACAGCTTTAATGGAGCTATAGAAATATATAATGAGTATGGACCTACGGAGACTGTAGTCGGCTGCATGATATATAAATATGATGCCTTAGAGGACAAAGCTATTTCAGTACCAATAGGCTGTCCAGCAGAAAATGTTCAGATATATATATTAGACAAGGAATATAATGCAGTACCAACAGGAATCATGGGAGAGCTTTATATATCAGGAGATGGAGTAGCCAGAGGATACCTGAATAATGAAAAACTTACCAATGAAAGATTTATCGACAACCCATTTATAAAAGGTAAGAAAATGTATAAAACAGGTGACACAGCACGATACCTTGAAAATGGTATTATTGAGTATATTGGCAGAAGCGACAATCAAATCAAAATAAGAGGTCATCGTATCGAAATTGGTGAAATAGAGAAATATTTATTAGAGAATGAAAATGTAAAGGATGCAGTTGTAGTATACAAAAAAATTCCTTCGGGGGTTGATTTGCTAAATGCCTACATTGTAAGGACTGGAGAAATTACAGAATCAGAAATAAAAAAATGGCTATTAAGATTTTTGCCTAAATATATGATTCCATCTAATTTTATATTTATGGACATACTGCCTTTGACAGTAAATGGGAAAATAGATTATAATATGCTTCCTGAGACTGATAATGTAGAGAATAAAAAGACTTTTATGAAGTATGAGAATGAAATTGAAAAAGAACTTGTAGAAGTAATGGAAGAAATTTTACGTATCGAAAATATAAGTATGAATGATAACTACCACCAAATTGGAGGAGATTCAATAAAAGCGATTCAAATTTCTTCAAAGCTTAAAAATAGTGGATTGGAGTTAAAGGTAAAGGATATACTGACCTATGATACTATTGAAGAAATAGCAGCTTGTGTTGAAGTTGCTCAAAGGAATATAGCTGTTGATCAAAATGAATGTGTGGGTGAGATTGTCAAAACACCAATTATAGAATGGTTTTTCCAGCAAGACTATAAAAATGAAAGCTTCTATAATCAGTATGTTTTGATAGAAGCAAAATTCTCTCTGGATATAAACAAGGTCAGAACTGCTGCAAATAAATTGGTAGAGCACCATGATATATTAAGAACTAATTACAATAGAAATACTGATAAGCTGTATTACAACAACAAGTACCTGGGAAGTAATGATGTTGTACAGTATTATGCTTTGTCCAGTTATTCATATGATGAGCAGGAAAAGAGAATCAAAGAATTAAGAAGTGAGATTAATGGAGTCTTCGATATAGAGAATAACATTTTATTTAAGCTTTATATCTTTGATTTAGGTCAGAGAGGGCAAATCATACTATTTTCAGCACATCATTTAGTAGTTGATGGGGTCTCGTGGAGAATAATTATAGATGATTTCTTTACTTTATTAAAGCAGTTAGAGAACAACGAGACTTTAAGGCTACCATTAAAAACAAGCTCCTTTAAAGCTTGGACTGAACAACTGCAAGAGTATAGTAAAAACAATTTTGACATTGAAAAAGCATATTGGGAAGAGCTTGTTGACAAGTACACCCCATACCCAGTAGATTTCAATAAAGAACAGGATACTGTAAAAAGTGCGGCTGTCCTGCATAGTAATATAGAGGATTTTAACCTAGAAGCTTTTATAAAAAAGGCAAATGAAATTTATAATATTGAATTAAATGAAGCACTTACTATTGCACTGGTACTTACTATTAATAAGCTTAAAGATTCTCGTGATATAGTAATTGAGTTGGAAAGGCATGGAAGAGAAGCTATCAAAGATTATTTTGATATATCAAGGACTGTTGGATGGTTTACAAGTATGTATCCAGCTTACTTTAGAGTACCTGACAATGACTTGGACAGTAACATCAAATTATTAAAGGAACAGCTAAAGAACATACCTGACAAGGGCTTTAATTATAGTATTCTTAAGTATCTAAAGCATGAGCTAAAGGATAATAACAATAAATATATACGGTTTAATTATTTAGGTGACTTTGACAATATTATTAATAACGAATCACTAAGCTTATCTAATATTGAATGCGGCTTGGATAGTGATTCAGAGAATAGTCTATCGTCTCTTATGGATATTACAGCTATGATTGTAAATTCAAAACTGAAATTTACTATAACATATAGTGAAAATCGATTCAAAAGAGAAACAATTGAGAGTTTTATGAATAGTTATAAAGAAATATTAAAGCAGATATACGAATTATGTTCTGATAAGGATATCAAGGAGTTCACTCCATCAGATTTTGATGCAGTGGATATCACACAGGACGATTTAGACGCATTATTTGAATAAAACAATGAAGCTCTTACTTTTTCTATTTAAACAAAAAAGGCTGTCTCGAATAGGAGATTTATTCCTATTACGAGACAGCTTCTTTTTTTATTTAGTTATTATATATCCTTTGGTGCTCTTTCCAAATCTATTGGATCTGATGGAGCAGCTATAGGCTCTTGCATTAATATAGGTGTTATATTTTGAATTATTAGCTGACCGTCTACATAGTAGGAAACTTGGTCTATATAGTAGCCATAATCTGTAACACTATAATCTGTAACAAGATTTATCTTTATCGTATTTCCAGTTACTGTTGCCCAGAAAGCACTCTTAGTACCTGTGTATGTTGCTTTTGTTACATTGTTTACGTCTTTGATGTATACATAGTCATAGTTAGTTTCTGTCTCAAATCTTG
>JBAVGO010000034.1:0-25020 GCA_049684915.1 Lutisporaceae bacterium
ATCCTCCTCAGTCTATTATTGGTTTGAATCTGGTTGTTCCAAATTCGATCTTAGGATTACCATATCAACCCTACGATTATTCTTTCTGCCATCAGGTGTGCTATTATCACTTATAGGATGCTGATCAGCATAACCTGCCGGTGAAAGCCTTATAGGATCTATCTGTCCAAAGTCTATCATGTACTTAACAACATTTACTGCCCTTGCAGTAGAAAGCTCCCAGTTTGAAGGGTATATATAAGTGCTTATAGGCACATTATCTGTGTGTCCTTCTACTGTTATCTTTTTTTTGCTTTGCTGTAGTATGGCAGAGACATTTTCTATTATCTCCTTCGCTTCAGGTTTTAGGTCTGCCTTACCTGAATCAAAAAGAACATTATCTAGAAATCTCACAGTCAAGCCTCTTTCATTTAGTTCAAGCTTTACCCTTCCTTTAAGATTCTGATCCTCTAACATCTTTTGAAGCTCTTCCTGTAAATCACTAAACTCCTTATTAGCAGTAGGTGAGGCTGTAGGACTATCACTAGGGTAATTATTTATAAGGGGTTCCATAGATACCGTGGTTCCAGAATCAAGCATCCCCAATGAACCAGAAAGAGATTGAACAACAGCTTTATACTTTTGAGAATCCACATTTGATACTGCAAACAATAATACGAAAAAAACTAATAGCAAAGTCATCATATCACCATAAGTAGCTAACCATTCTGGTGTTCCAGCTTTATGTTCTTCTTGCTTTTTCCTTGCCATTGTTATTCACCCTCTTTTTGTTCCTTTTCTACTCCTATCTTTTCACGAAGCTTTGGAGCCATAAAAGCTTTTAGTTTTTCTTCAATAATTCTTGGGTTTTCTCCCGCTTGTATAGAAAGCATACCTTCCAGCATAACTTCTTTCATAAGAATCTCTTCTGAGCTTCTTATCTTAAGTTTATTTACAACAGGGTTACAAAGCACATTGGCAATAAGCGAACCGTATAATGTCGTTATAATTGCAACTGCCATGTTTGGTCCTAACGTAGAAGGATCGGATAAATTTGCTAACATGTTTATAAGTCCTATAAGGGTTCCTAACATACCAAAACCTGGACCCATTGTCGCCATAAATTCAAAAACTGCTTGATTGCTCTTATGTCTGTCTTCTATAAAAGAAAGTTCTGTTTCCAAAATATTTCTAACAAGCTCCGGATCTGTACCATCAACTATCAAAAGAATACCCTTTTGTAGGAAGCTGTCGCTTAATTGCTGTGCAGCTTCCTCTAAAGCAAGTAAGCCTTCCTTCCTTGCAACATTTGCCAAATCAATTATTGCCTTTATAATATTCTCTGCCTCAAGCTGCTTATAAAAAAATACATATTTTAGTGCACCAAAGGCTTCTTTTAACTTTTTTATGGGATATGCCATAACAGTCATTGATATTGTACCACCAAAGGTACATACAATTGATGGGATATGTATATAGCCTGCTAAATCCCCACTAAGTAAAATTGTTACCGCAATAACCGCAATACCACCCGCTAATCCTATAAATGACGCTATGTCCAACAAGAGCACCTCACTTTGTTTTTCTCTACATATTAATTAGAGGTAAATCGACAAAAATCCTCTTTTTATATTCAATTATTTTTTTTACTAACTCTTCTGGTTTTTCTTTTACATAATGCTTCTTACCATCACGTAAAGTAATTAATGTATCAGGAATAGATTCTATGATTTCAATAAGCTCGCAATTTATATAATAGCTGTTTCCATTGATATTTGTCACCTTTATCATCAAAACACTTCCTTTAGATAGTCCCTGAGCTAATGCTCAGGGACTATCAATTATTTTATCTCTTTAGGTTAACTAATTCTTGAAGCATTTCATCTGATGTTGTTATGATTCTTGAATTCGCTTGGAAGCCTCTTTGAGTGCTAATCATATCTGTAAACTCTCTTGAAATATCAACATTTGACATTTCCAAGGTTCCTGGATTTATTGAGCCCATCCCTCCAAAACCTGGCATACCTACAATTGCATCACCTGAGTTTGGAGTTATCTGATACATGTTTTCTGTTGTTTTCTCAAGTCCGCCAGGATTCTTGAACACCGCTAGTGCAATTCTACCTATTATCTTGTTTTGACCATTTGTAAATACTGCGTTTATTTCACCTGTAGGAGCTATTGCAAAGCTATCAAGAAAACCTTGTGGGTATCCATCGCTTTCAGTAATAGCTGCGTTTGACTCGCCGGCAAACTGAGTTAGCTTTGAAAAATCTACGCTCACATCGAAGCTGTCAGCTCCGTTTTTTTCTGGTATAGTTAAGGTTAGTTTGCTTATACTTGCAGGATCAAGCTTTCCGTCTGCACCAAATTTGATTGGTATGGTTATGGTTGATAAATCAGTTCCAGCACCAAGTAAACCAGCATCTGAATAGTAATTTCCACTATCTAAGTCTTGTGCATAAACGCCCCATTCATTATCTTCCCCAATAGTTCCAGTTCCTGTTAAGCCTCTTACAAAAATATATTTTATATTGTGCTGTCCACCTAAACCATCAGTATATTGATAAGTAGCTTCCTTACTCTCTGAATCCTTATCAAAGGTCAAATTTTCTGGTGCTATCGGTGTCGTTGTTGCTTCAGTAAAAACAGGAATAGTTGTAGTCACAGTCTTTGGTAAATTGTTATCTAAGTTTCCTTCAAAAATGGAGTAGGTAGTTGCTTTTGCAGAATCTGCTTCAGCCTTTGATATCTTTATACCTTCTAGATTGCTCTTTAATACTCCTGTCTCAGGATCCACCATGAAGCCAAGTACCTTATATCCATTTGAAGCAACAAGGTTTCCATCATTGTCCAATGCGAAATTGCCTGCTCTTGTAAAGCTTCTGCTTAAATAGTCTGGAGAGCTAGACACTAAGAAAAATCCATCTCCATTTACTGCCAAGTCTGTATTGTTATCAGTTCTTTGAACTGCACCTCTTATATGAAATGTATCAATTGAGGAAAGCGAAATACCAAGACCTACTTGTTGAGCATTGGTACCACCTCTGCCCGTCTGTGGAGAGCCTGCTCCCTTGATAGTCTGACTGTACACTTCCTGGAAAGTTACTCTTTGTCCCTTGAAACCTACTGTATTTACGTTGGCTATATTGTTACCAATTATGTCCATCTTGAGCTGGTGGGCTCTTAATCCGGAAACTCCGGAGTACATTGATCTCATCATGATTGTACAACCTCCTAAAGTTTTTTGATCCTTTCTTCTATCAGTCCGAAAGGTTAAGCCTCCTTTATAAGGTCCGGCTTAAATTATTATTGCTCCGTCTATGTTTGTAAAAACATTGTTCTTTAAAGTTTCCTCTGTGGCTGCTGTGATAACTGTTTTATTCATTATACTTGTTACCAAAGCTGTATTACCCAGTATTATCAGTGCTTCCTTTACACCCTTCTCAGATGCTTTGTTTACTGCAGCGTTAATTTTGCTTATATCATCTTTTGATAGATTTATGTTTCTCTCCTTCAATCTCTCAAGAGCATGCTTTGAGAACTTAACTTCAGTTTGCTTGGATATTTCATTTTGTAGTATTGAGCCGAAGCCTTGGTTTGGTGTTATTTTCTGTCCTTGATTGGTGTTTGGGCTCGTATTTGGCTTACTAACCGGAATAATTGGTCTGTTTATATTTAAACCGTTCATTGCTTCACCTCTATTCTATAACTACTTTACAAAGTATATAGTTTCTACCAGAACTTCTTTTCCATTAACTTGTACGTAAATGCTACCTTTGTCCATTCTTACGCTTTCTACTATTCCAGAAACCTCTTCAAAATTCTCTCCTGTGCTGTCCGGTAACTTTGCTTTAACATCCTTTCCTATTAGGCTAAAGGCTGAAGACATTCTAAAGTTCTGATTTATGGTTTGCATTTGTTCGTAAGGGCTAATTAAATTTGTTACTTCACTAACATTCTCAAATGGAACCTCAGTGTCTCCTACTTTTATTAATACCTTATCGTCAACTATTCTTGTCATGGTCACTTCACCAACAATTTGTTTTGTTTCATTGGTTTCAGTATCAGTAAGTGTTGCTTTTACCAGCTTACCAATTAAATTATAAGCTGAATCCGTTTTTATTGTCTTATTTGTGTTTTGTGCCTGTTCCAGTGCAGAAAATTGTGCCATTTGTGATATGAATTCTGTATTATCCATCGGCTCCAAAGGATTCTGATTTCTTAGCTGTGTTACCAATAGATTTAAAAATGCATCCTTATCTAAGTTATCACTATATATTTTTGTTTCTTGTTGAACCGAACCTGCACTAACTCCGCTAATCGCCATTTTTTCATCTCCTATGCTTTATAGTCAATTTTACCTTCATGAAAGCTATATGGATTTTTAACTAACATCAATTCATCATCTAGCTCCATAAACTCACCTATTGTTTTGTTATTTATCTTTATTGACTGCTTCCATTGATTGAAGCTTTGCTTTGAGCTTGATTCTCCAGCTTGCTGTCCCACAGATACGCTAAAGTTTTGTACTGCTATTCCCTTCTCTTGAAGTGAATCCTTTAGTTGATTGAAGCTTGATTCTAGTACTTCCTTAACCTGCTGGCTTTCTGCAACAAACTTTGCTGTTATTAACCCGTTTTCTACTACAATTTTAAGATTTAGCTTACCCAGACTTTCAGGTTCCAGCTTCATTATCATTTCAGAATGACCTTCACGTATTATAATATCGGCCTTTTTCACTACTTGATTAACAATATCTGATTTGTTAATACCAACCATTTCACCTTTTTTAAGATTCAAGTTCATTTCTTTTACATTCACCTGGGATTCAGCTTTGTAATTCTGTGGTATAGCAGCGTCTTTTAAGCTTTCTGTATGGGGCTTGTCTGCTGTCTCCACTGGTTTTGACAGTTCTTTTAATTCTGTTCTATCCTGAGGCGTTTTGTCATCTTTTTCACTCTCTTTGTCTATGTTTTCACTTGCATTTGACTCAGAAACCGCTTTTAAGTTGACATTTTTATTAGAAGATTCCATTTCTACTAGTTTATTGTCAGTTTCTTTAATATCCTTGCTCTTTATTGCAGCAATCTCAGGAACTTTTTCAGTAGTCTTCTGAGTCGTCTCAGAATTGTTAAGCTTTTGTTGTAGTCTTGGCTTTAATTCATCCATTTTGTTTATTAAGTGCTTAATAGTGTCAACTGTTTGCTGCAAAGTCGGTTTATCTGCCAACCCTGGTTGAACTACTTCATTAGTCTGAGCCTTCAACTGCATTATAAGCTCCTTAAGCTCAACCTTTAAGTCCTTTAAGACTATACCGTTATCCTCAGCTTCTGTATCTACAGGCTTTGATATTATCTGTTCTAGCTTTTGTGTTATTGCTTGTAATGATTCTTCTATTTGCTTCACGTTTGCTTCTGTTGATTCGGCTGTTGCTTGGGTGTTGTTTTCACCGCTTAGAAGTTGCATAAGCTGCTGTAGAAGCTCTTCCGCTGATTTTACCAGCTCAGTAAGCTCTGTATCTTCTTCTAGTGTTGCTTCACCTTCAACAGGCTTTTCTACTTTAATATCTGCTTTTGCTGAGTCAGTTTCCTTAATCTGTGTCGTATCCTTTGTTTTAGTGATTTCTTGTTTTGAAACATCCAAAACTTTCTCAGTTTTAACATTATTACTAGACATTACCTTCGCAAGCTTCTCAGTTTTATTGTCTATGACTGGTACTTCCTGTTTTACTGAACCAGATTGTCTGTTGTCTTGATTTTTATAAACTGTATTTTTTCTAGCATCTGCCAATTCTCTTTTAAAGCTGAACCTATCAAAGTCTCTGCCTAAGCTCGTAGTGTTTGTTTTTTGTCCTGCAATGTTGCTTTTTTGCATCATTGCCATAATGTCCATAGTACCTTGCATTTTTCCACCTCCTTATTTTTATTCATAGTTATAGGTTTTGAATAACTATTGCTGTGCTGTAATATCTGAAGCTTCCTTTTGGGATATATCCTCCAGAAGCTGTGCAGCCTGTAAGGGGTCCATAATTGAAAGTATTTGTGCAGCTTTATCCTTCTTCATATTTCTTAGAATCTGTACCACGCTTTCCTTTTCATTCATGCTTAGTAATATTTGAACTGCTTTTGAGGTCTCTATTTTTTCAAAGTACTCAACCTGTTCTTGCACACTAGTAATTTTTTCGCTTAGTTGTAAAGTCTGACTGTTTATATCAGCTTCCTTGGTAGCCAGTTCTTGCTCTTTTGCTTGCAGCTCTTTTTCTTTCTTATCCAATTCCTTAGCTTTCTCATTTAGCTGCTGCTGTTTTATTTCTAAGTCCTTTTTCTCCAATTCCTTCATTTCCTGTTCTATTTCTTCAGTAGTTTTATTTTCAATTACAGGTTGTACTAGCTTTCCTATGATTGGAATGCCTGACATCGATTTTGCAATATTCTGTCGCAGACCTCCAATATTAAACATAAAAATAGCTCCAAAGGCTATTATAACTGTAAGAAAAATTATAATCAAAACAAGCTTAAAAGTATTCTTTTTTTTACCTTTTTTTATTTCAGAAGTTACATCTTTATTGTTTGGCTTATTAACACCCTTGCTCTGAGTTTTCTGCATTTCTATAACCCCCTGCTACTTGTTGCCTTCCTTGAAGGAAACGAGATCGTCTACAAGCTTTTCCTCGTTTTTTTGCTCTGTATAGAGATACTTTTCATAGTCTATTTCCTTTAGCTTTTCTATCATTTTTCTATCCTGTACAGCTTTGATGAGCTGGTGTCTGCAACTCTCCAAATAATCCTGGGCCATTTTTATCTTAACCTTCTGATTTAAAATACTTTTTTTATAGTATTCCTTGAACTGTTGTTGTATAAGCAAATCCCCAACTGATACACCTTGTGAAGCTGCTTTTTCAATATCCGCACACACATTATACATTTCGGCATTTAACTGCACTAACTTTAGCTTTTCGTGCTCAAATCTTTGAGTTGCGACACCAAATTCATTTTTTTTATTTTTTTCTACACTTTCTTTCAGCTTCAATATGTTTTGAAGCTTATACTTGTATCCTGCCATAAGCATTCTCCTTATGAAATAATACTACTCATAGCCGAGAGAACCTCGTCCATTTCAACCTTCTCAAAGGTTTCTTGCTTTAGAAAGTTATTTATGTTGATTATCTTTTCTATAGCTCTATCTATACCACTGTTGCTTCCTTTGACATAAGCACCTATATTTATGAGGTCTTCAGCATCTTTATAAACAGCCATCAAATTTTTTATCTCACCTGCTAATTTCTTTTGCTCATCATTTATAATACTAGGCATTACTCTACTTATACTGGCTAATACATCAACAGCCGGATAATGGTTTCTATTTGCTAAGCTTCTTGATAGCACAATATGTCCATCTAATATACCTCTAACTGTATCTGCAATAGGCTCATTCATATCATCTCCATCTACCAACACAGTGTACAGACCTGTGATTGAGCCAATATCTGAGGTGCCTGCACGTTCTAGAAGCTTTGGCATTATTGCAAAAACCGAAGGTGTATAGCCTCTTGTAACAGGAGGCTCTCCTACCGCTAGTCCAACCTCTCTCTGTGCCATTGCAAATCTGGTCAATGAATCCATCATAAGCATTACGTCTTTACCTTGATCTCTGAAATATTCCGCAATAGAAGTAGCCATCTGTGCTGCTTTAAGTCTTACTAAAGCAGGCTGATCTGAAGTTGCTACAATTACTACAGACCTTGCAAGGCCTTCGTCCTGTAAATCATTCTCTATAAACTCTCTGACCTCTCTACCCCGCTCACCTACCAAAGCAATTACATTTACATCTGCTTTTGTGTTTCTTGCAACCATACCCATCAAGGTACTCTTGCCAACACCGCTGCCTGCAAAAATACCCACTCTTTGTCCTTTACCAATAGTGAGCAACCCATCAATGCATTTGACGCCCATGGGTAACACATCTCTAATATTCTTTCTGGTTAAAGGATTTGGAGGGGTATTTTGAACCGAGTAATAAAGCTTGCTGTCAATGTTTTTTTTACCATCTATGGGATTCCCCAAGCCGTCTAGAATTCTCCCCAGCAAGCTGTTATCCACCTTAACCATTAATGGCTTACCAGTGGCCTCAACTTTACTTCCTGGTCCTATTCCACTCATATCACCTAATGGCATCAGGCTTACAATATTATTTTTAAAGCCAACTACTTCTGCTATTATAGGAGTATCACTTTTTAATGGGTAGATATGACAGATTTCTCCAAGCTTTACTGCTGGACCTATAGATTCTATAGTCAGTCCAACCACTTGTGAAACTCTGCCTGAATATTTTATAAAATCATGAGTTGATAGAGCATTCTTGTACTTTGTATAGTTTATCAAAATATCACTCATTTCTTATTAAGTATTCAAAAGCTTTAATAATCTCTTTCATTTGCACATCTATCCCTGCATTTATTTCACCTGAAGGTGTTTCAACTATGCAGCTCCCTTTAGTAAGAGCTTTATCACAATATATTTCTAAATCATTTATGCCTTCTGTCAGCATTATGATTCTTTCCTTATTGCTATTTACATAATTGAAGTCGTCCTCAGATACTCTAATCGTAAGTTTATCTTTAAATGTGCATTTATTAATGGATTGCTTAATTAGAGACATCATGACTTCCTTGTTTTGGGTAAGCTCCTGCATTATTACCTTTTTAGAAATATCTATTACAAGCTCCATAATTTCATTTTCAGCTTCTTTATATATAGAAACATTTCTATCATCTAACTGCTGCTTAAGCTCTTCCGCTTTCATTATTATTTCATGACCTTGGTTAACTCCTTCTGTATAACCTGTGTTAAAGCCGTCTTTGTAGCCATTATCTCCTGCAGTTGCTTGTAACATTTCTTTTTCTTCTTGGGCATTATCTATAATTCTCTTAGCCTCAAAATTTGCTTCCTCAATAATCTTTAAATATAATTCCTTAGCATCTTCTATTATATTGTTTGCTTGTTCTTCAGCATTAATCTCTAAAGCTACTTCTGACGTTATAGCCAATTCATGCTTTACATCGATGGGTACATTTGACCTTATTGCTTTTGGAGTACCTATCTTTATATAGTTGGACTTAAAAATCCTAGACAATTATTTCATCTCCTCCGCCTCTTGAAATAACTATCTCACCAGCATCTTCAAGCTTTCTAATTATATTAACAATTTTCTGTTGAGCCTCTTCTACATCTCTAAGTCTAACAGGTCCCATATACTCCATATCTTCCTTTATCATTTCTGACAAACGTTTAGACATATTGGAGAACACGGACTTCTGAACTTCCTCGTTGGCACTCTTGAGTGCAAGAGCCCAATCTCCGTTTTCCACTTCTCTGATAACTCTTTGGATAGATCTGCTGTCCAAAGTAATAATATCGTCGAATATAAACATTCTTTTCCTGATTTGCTCTGCTAAATCAGTATCTTGAACCTCTAAAGACTCCATAATGAACTTTTCTGTACCTCTGTCAACAGAGTTTAATATATCTACAATTGCACCAATACCGCCAGCCATAGTATAATCTTGTGTAACCATAGAAGAAAGCTTTCTCTCTAATACTCGTTCTATCTCTTTTATAATATCAGGAGAGGTTCTATCCATTACGGCTATTCTTCTAGCTACATCGGCTTGCTTGTCCTGTGGCAAAGCAGATACTATACTAGCAGCCTGCTGTGGTTTTAAATAGGCAAGAATAAGTGCTATAGTCTGAGGATGCTCGCCTTGAATAAAGTTTAAAATCTGACTTGCATCAGCTTTTCTTACGAAATCAAAAGGTCTTACCTGCAACGAAGCAGTAAGCTTATTAATAACATCTAGAGCTTTCTGCCCACCAAGTGCTCTTTCTAATATTTCCTTTGCATATGAAATACCGCCCTCTGATATATATTCTTGAGCAAGACATACCTGATAAAACTCCTGTAGTATTGCTTCCTTTTCATCCGGAGATACGGTTCTCATATTAGCAATTTCAAGAGTCAATTGTTCTATATCTTCCTCTTTTAAATGCTTAAATATTAAGGCTGATTTTTCAGGGCCCAGTGTTATAAGGAGTATAGCTGCCTTTTGTCGACCTGTTAGTCCGCTTCTATTAACTCTAGCCATTAAATATCACCCCTAATCCTCACTTATCCATGTCTTTAATAGCTGAGCGACTTGTTCCGGCTTTTGACCGACAAATTTATCAAGCTTCTGCTTCAGCTGATTTTTATCTTCAATATCGATATCCTGTACAGGTGTTCCATCGGGTCGTGTTGCAGCAATATATCCATTGCCATCCATCATAAATTCATCCTGTTGCGAGCTTTTTTTCTTTAAAACAATATACATAGCAGCACCTAGTATAAGTAATGCCGCTAAAGCTGTTCCAATCATTATAAGAGTCTCTCTGCTCTTTGCCGCAGCTTCCTTTTTCATTTCTTCTTCTATAGTATCCTTTAAGCTTGTATCAAACTGCATAATTTTTACACTAATATTATCATCAAGTGCTAATGCTTGCGTATTAAAGCCTTGTGTTGCAGATTTTACCAGTTCTTTCACATCCTGCTGAAGTAAATCAACATTTGCAAGTACATCCTCCTTGAGACTATCTTTATTTATTAATACTGCAATAGTAAGATCCTCTATGTTCCCCTGTTCCTTTACAATTTGCTTCTTAATTTCATTTATTTCATAGTTAACTACATTACTAGCTTCACTGTATTGAGCCTTTGAAGTATCAGTTTCAACATATTGATTTATATCAGTATTAGAATCAGTACCGGGTACCCCAGTTGCTCCTGCATCTACCCATTCCTTCTGAATATCCTGCATGTTCTTTACAATACCTGCATTTTTCTCTGTATCAGGTGCAACATACTCTGTACTATCAATTACTTCACTGTCAAAGTTAAGCTTTACTGCCGCTGTTACTTCTATATTGGTAGGTCCAAAAACCTTTTGAAGGAACTTTTTAATGGAGCCTTCAATGTTTTTCTTAACTCCTTCAGTTGTGTCAAGATTTGAGCCTATAGAATTGTCTTTTCCTTTTTGGTCTGTCAAAGCTATTCCGGCTTCATTAATCATCTCAATGTTCTCTGGCTTCAAGCCTTTAACACTTCTTGCTATGTACCCTACAATTCCACTTACCTGCTTTGCGTCAAGATCCTCTGCTCCTGGCTTCATTTTGATAATAATTCCAGCAGTTGAATCAGTCTTATTTTCATCTAAAACGAAGCTTGTGTCATCATATATATATAACGCCACACTAGCGTATTCAACACCCTTTAGAGCTCTTAGACCTCTTTCTATATCATTTTGTTTTTCTTTTAGATATCTTTGTTTTTTGTCCTCAGTGGTTTCATAAAATGATGATGTTGTTGGCTCAGGTATTGAGCCTTCATCATTAATAATACCATCCGCAGCCAGCTGCAATCTTAACTCACTTGCTTTTCCTTCAGGTACATATATTGTGGTTCCTTCTATTTTTGTCTTTATACCCATTTCTTTTAGGCTGTTATTTACAGCTCCAGCACTGGCTTGATTTAGATCAAAATATAAGGGCTCATATTTGGTCCTACTACTAATTATTACAACACTGGCAATAAGTAATATAGACAACGTCCCCGCAATTATTATCCTTAACCTATGTCCTTTTTCTAATCCGCCCCACATTTCATTGAAGCCATCTTTAATTTTATTTAATAAATCGCCCACTTAAGCTCCCCCTCTACTATTAAATAGGCATTCTCATGATTTCTTGATAGGCGTCCATTATCTTGTTTCTAACCTGCATTGTAAACTGTAAAGCCATCTCTGCCTTCTCAGATGCAATCATAACTTGATGTAAATTATCTGTTAAACCAAGAGCCATTGATTCATTAAGCTTTTCGGACTCCAATTGCAAGTCACTTACCTGCTGTATTGCACTATTTAGATACTCCCCGAAGGAAACACTTTCTGTACTGTTATCATTATTACTTATACTTTTTTGAATGCTACTTTGTATATTTTGAACAGATGCAGCTATTTTTTCCATAGTTATCCTCCTATGCTATGCATTAATCCTTTTATACAGTATCAATTATGCCGTAGCTTTATCCTCTGCCTATCTCTAACGCTTTCATAGCCATTCCCTTTGAAGAGTTTATGGCTGTTACATTTGCCTCATAAGACCTACTTGCGGTTATCATATTAACCATTTCAGTCATAACATCTACATTTGGCATTTTTACATAACCATTTTCATCAGCATCAGGATGACCCGGTTCATAGACCGATTTATAAGGTGACATATCTTCTACAATTCCTTTAACCTTTACACCATTTCCTATTAATGCTTTACTTGCCACATTAAGATACTGACTAAAGGGTATATTGCTCTCCGCTCCTTCAAATACTACCATTTGCCTTCTGTAAGGACTTCCACTTGCTGTCCTAGTAGTATTTGCATTTGCTATGTTTTTTGAGATAATATCCATTCTCAACTTTTCTGCTGTTAAAGCAGAAGCACTGACATCAATTGAGCTTAAGAAACCCATTAATTATCATCTCCCTTCCTTTATAGCCATTTTAATATTACTAAATTGTTTGCTTAATTGCGTTATAAGGGCATTATACTTAATTGTGTTTTTGGCCAACTCTGCCATCTCTATATCAATATCGACATTATTACCATCCTGCCTTGCAGAAGTAAAAGAATCTTGTGAAACTTCTGGGTCGGATATATTCTTAATGTCATTTCCTATTGGTAGAAAATCCTTATCCTTTTTTAAGCTTCCTATTTGGAATTCTGCTGCAGCACCTGCCAATTGCTCTTCAAAGCTTACATTGGTTTTCTTATAACCTGGAGTATTGACATTGGCTATATTGTTGGATATTGCTTCATTTTTTAACCAAGAAGCATCTAATGCTTTTTCTAGAGTTTTTGTGTTGTTTCCTATTTTATCAAATAACATTTTTGATACCCCCATAAGTCATATTTCTACAAATATAATATAAATTAGTTTAATTTTATATTATTCGACAAAAATACATGTATTCCTTTAAATTGTCTACTAATTTGGATAATTATATTACGGTTTCTAAGGCTTTACACAATTTTATAAGTGTATCTTATATATCGTTATTTTACTTATATAGAACACACAAATTAATTATCAACAAAATACATGACTTATTTTCATGTATTTTACGCAAATCAATGAAATTTGTGTGTTCTATAAACAGCGGAAAACATATCGCACTATTTTATAAATGTAAATTGTTTAGTGCGATATATATAGTATACTTTATATATAAAACATAACAGCGTTATAGAAAAAGCAGGCAATGCCTGCTTTTAGTTAACTTAATTTTTTTAATTCATCCATTAGCTTATCGTTTAGAATCTTAATATGGGTTCCTTTCATGCCTAAGGATCTTGATTCAATTACTCCTGCACTCTCAAACTTTCTAAGAGCGTTAACTATAACTGACCTTGTAATTCCTACCTTATCAGCTATTTTACTGGCTATTAGCAAACCTTCATTGCCATCTAGCTCCTTAAAAATGTGTTCAACTGCCTCAAGCTCTGAATAGGAAAGTGTTCCTATAGCCATCTGCACAACAGCTTTTTTACGTGCTTCTTCTTCAATTTGTTCTTGCTTTGACCTTAATATCTCAAGACCTATAACAGTAGCACCATACTCAGCTAGAACCAAATCTGCTTCCGTAAATGCCTCATTGTACTTTCCAAGTATTAGAGTTCCTAATCTTTCCCCACTTCCAAAAATAGGCACAGATGTAGAGTATTTAGTTCCCATCAGACATTTCTCATTTTCTGATAGAACACATATATTCTCCTCATTTGTTTGATTTTCTTGTGTTTCTGTTAATAAAAGCAGTTTGTTATTGTATTCCTCTGGAAACTTTTGGTCTGCCAATATTTCGTTTTTTAGAAAATCGCATTCTTCCTGTCTGCCTAAAGCATATCCCAAAACCCTTCCTTTTCTGCTAAGGGTGTATATGTTTGCATTTAATACCTCACTTAATACCTTACATAAATCGCTAAAACAAACATGTTGGCTACCGCCTGTTTGTAATACTTTATTGACCTTTCTCATTCTTTCTATTAATGTAGAGCTCATATGCTTCCTCCTTTTTCTTACTGCATATATTATTTTCATTTATTGCTAAATTATATATTGATTGAAGTCCTTTTTCTTAATTCCAATCAGTAGCGCATTTTTTACAAACTGCTTATCAATTATAATCTTATTGTTTTCAAGTTCCGGAGCTTCAAAAGAAATATCCTCGAATAAGTTTTCCATGACTGTGTATAATCTTCTCGCCCCAATATTCTCCATATTCTCATTCATATATACCGCTATATCAGCAATTTCATCTATAGCAGTTTCTTCAAATTCGACTTTCAGCCCTTCTGTACTAAGCAGTGCTTTGTACTGCTTAACCAATGCATTATTTGGTTTAGTCAAAATTTCTATAAAGTTTTCTTTTGTAAGACTATTAAGTTCAACTCGTACGGGGAATCTTCCCTGCAGTTCAGGTATTAAATCTGAAACCTTTGCGGTATGAAAGGCTCCCGCTGCAATGAACAACATATAATCAGTCTTTACCGGACCATATTTTGTCATTACTGTACTTCCTTCAACTATTGGAAGAATATCTCTTTGTACGCCCTCTCTAGATATGTCTGGTCCATTGGAATAACCTTTTCCGGCAATTTTATCTAATTCATCTATGAATACTATTCCTTTTTCTTCTGCACGTTTAACCGCTTCTTCCGTTACACTATCCATATCAATTAGCTTATGGGCTTCCTGATTGGTTATAAGCTTTACTGCTTCCTTAACTGATACCTTCCTCTTTTTAGTCTTCTTTGGAAATATCCCTCCTAGCATATCCTGTATATTCATGCCTGACTGATCCATTCCAAAGCCGGCTAAAAGCTCTACTGAGCCATTTGAATTATCCTCAACCTCAAGCTCAACAGTCTGCTCATTCAGCTCACCACTTTCAAGCTTCTGTCTTATAATACTCCTATTGGTCTTGATGCTCTCATCCTTTGTTGCTTCTTCCTCGTTATTGTCATCCTCTTTATTCTGTGATGAAAACAGCATTTCAAAGGGATTTTTGATTCCGCCATGTTTTTCTGGTGCAGGTACCAATATTTCTGCTATCTTATCTAAGGCTAATTTGTGAGCTTTTTCATTAACCTCGCTTACTTTCTCAGACTTAACCATACGTACCGAGGTTTCAATCAAATCCCTGACTATTGACTCTACATCTCTTCCAACATAGCCTACTTCAGTAAACTTCGTTGCTTCCACCTTTATAAAAGGAGCATTTACTAGCTTGGCTAGTCTACGCGCAATTTCTGTTTTACCAACTCCAGTGGGGCCAATCATTAAAATATTCTTGGGAGTAATTTCGCTTTTCATTTCCTCATCAAGAAGATTTCTTCTATATCTACTGCGAAGTGCAACAGCTACAGACTTCTTTGCTTTCTCTTGTCCTATTATATATTTATCCAGTTCAATAACGATTTGCTTCGGAGTTAATTCACTCATGCTGACCTCCTAAATTTCCTCTACAGATATATTATTATTGGTAAATACACAAATTGAAGAAGCTATCTCAAGTGATTTTACAACTATGTCTTTTGCATCCATTTCGGTATTGTAATATAATGCTTTGGCTGCCGCTAATGCATAGTTGCCTCCAGAGCCTATGGCGATTATACCATCATCAGGCTCAATTATCTCTCCTGTTCCAGATATTACAAGCAATGTTTCCTTATCCACTGCAATAAGCATCGCTTCTAGGTTTCTTAAAACCTTATCTTTTCTCCAATCCTTAGCCAACTCCACAGCCGATCTCTTAAGATTGCCGCTATATTGCTCAAGCTTTTCCTCAAATCTCTCAGACAATGTAAAAGCGTCAGCTACAGATCCTGCAAAACCTATAATAACATTTCCATTATATAATCTGCGGATTTTCTTTGCAGTGGACTTCATTATTGTACTTTGACCCATAGTTACCTGTCCATCCCCTGCAATGGCACTTTTATCGCCCTTTTTTACTGCTATTATTGTAGTTGCATGTAACATAAGCACCCTCCAAATATGATGTAATTATCAAATATTAGTGTTCAAATATTCACAATTATTCAAAAATTTATCATCTTTAATATATCATAACAAAGTAATGCTTGCAATAATACTATATAGTATTAAGGAAGTTTTCTAAATCACTTAAAGCCCGCTCGGCATGTTTGCTATTTCTTTCTACTTTATTCTTTATTCGCTTGTCAAGCTCAGGGAAAATACCGTAATTAACATTCATAGGCTGAAAGTTCTTACTAGTATCATCAGTTATATAATGGCATAAAGCTCCGTGAGCTGTTGTCTTCGGAAATATTACGGGCTCCTGATTATTTATAAGTCTACTCATATTTATGCCTGCAACCATACCTGATGATGCAGACTCAATATAGCCCTCTACTCCTGTTATTTGACCTGCAAACATAATATTTGGGTTTTGTCTAAGTTGTAATGTATTTGTCAAAAGCTTTGGAGAGTTTATATAGGTATTTCTATGCATTACTCCGTAACGTACAAATTCCGCATTTTCAAGCCCAGGTATCAAGCTAAACACTCTCTTCTGCTCGCCCCATTTAAGATGAGTTTGAAAGCCCACTATATTATAGAGTGTTCCTTCTTTATTATCTTGACGAAGCTGCACTACTGCATGAGACTGTTTGCCAGTTCTTGAATCTATAAGTCCTACAGGCTTTAATGGTCCAAAAAGCAAGGTCATGGGTCCTCTTGCAGCCATTGTCTCAACCGGCATACAACCCTCAAACACAACTTCCTTTTCAAACCTTTTCAAAGGTGCTGTCTCTGCATTTATTAGCTCTTTATAAAATATATTATACTCATCCTCTGTCATAGGACAGTTGATGTAGTCGCGTTCTCCCTTATCATATCTAGAAGCCTTAAAGGCCTTACTCATATCTATACTTTCAAAAGCGACTATTGGTGCTGCTGCATCATAGAAATAAAAATATTGAAAATTAGTAAGCTTCATTATACCTTCTGATAATTTATCAGAGGTTAAGGGACCAGAAGCAATTATAACGTATTCATCCTCAGGTATATCAACTAATTCTTCATTAATAACTTGTATATTTTTATGAGCCTTAATTTTGTCTGTAACATCTTCTGAAAACTTTTCCCGATCTACAGCAAGGGCTCCCCCTGCAGGAACTATATTATCATCTGCACACTCCATTATTAATGAGCTAAGTCTTCTCATTTCTTCCTTTAAAAGTCCAACTGCGTTTTCAAGCTGATTAGATCTTAAGGAATTACTGCATACAAGCTCAGCAAACTTGTCTGTGTGATGTGCTGGAGTGCTGTTCTTTGGTCTCATTTCATATAGCTTTACCTTAACTCCACGCTGTGCAAGCTGCCATGCTGCTTCACTCCCTGCTAATCCTGCTCCTATTACTACTACATAATCCTTCAAATTTTCACCTATTAATCCTTTGTCTTTTCCTCAGTTTTTTGATAGCTACATTCTTCATTCATACATTTATACACAGTCCCTGCTTTACTTTGCTTTACAGAAAGGTTTGTGCCGCATGTAGGACAGATTTCCTTTGAAGGTTCATCCCATGTAACAAAGTTACACTCAGGGTATGTATTGCAGCCAAAGAACTTCTTTCCTCTTCTGGATCTTCTTTGTACCAGCTCCCCCTCACACTTGGGACATTTAATACCAGTAAGCTCTAATATGGGCTTTATATTTCTACATTCTGGAAAGCCTGGACAAGCCATAAATTTACCAAACTTGCCTTGCTTATACACTAGATTTCTTCCACAGTGCTCACATATTACATCGCTTACTTCATCTTCTATTTTCATATTGCCAATCTGTTCCTCTGCCTTCTCAAGCACCAATTGGAATGGAATATAAAAGTCTCTAATAATATCTACCCAGTTCTTTTCTCCCTCTGCTACATCATCTAGCATTTTCTCCATATTAGCAGTAAACTCTACATTTACAACACTGGAGAAATACTCCTTCAAAAGATCAGTAACCAGCTCTCCAAGCTCCGTTGGTATCAAAAGCTTCTTATCCCTTACAACATACCCTCTTGCGAGAATTGTTGAAATTATTGGAGAATAGGTACTTGGTCTGCCTATACCCTTCTCTTCTAGTGCTTTAACTAGTGTTGCTTCTGTAAAGCGTTGAGGTGGCTCAGTAAAGTGTTGCTTCGGTTCAAGCTCCTTTAGCTTAACAACCTGCCCCTCAGTTAGCTCTGGCAAGGTTACATCTGCAAATTCTACTTTATCATCCTTGTCTTCAGTAAATACACGAAGAAAACCATCAAACCTCAATATACTGCCTGTTGCTTTAAATAAATAACCCGCAACATCAATATCTATAGAAACTGTATCATATAAAGCTGTCTGCATTTGACTAGCTGTAAATCTATCCCATATCATCTTATAAAGCTTCAGCTGATCCTTTTCAAGAGAATCCTTTATTGAGTTTGGTTCTCTTAATATTGATGAAGGTCTTATAGCTTCATGGGCATCCTGTATCTTCTTATTTGACTTTGGCTGTCTTGTCTCACTGCTAATATATTGCTTGCCAAATCTTTCTTCTATGTACTCTGATGATTCCTTTTTTGCATCATCTGAAATTCTAATAGAATCAGTTCTTATATATGTAACTAATCCCACAGTACCTTCACCTTTAATATCTACACCTTCGTAAAGCTGCTGAGCCAGCATCATAGTTTTCTTCGTTGTAAACCCAAGCTTTTTGTAAGCCTCTTGCTGCAACGTGCTTGTAGTAAAGGGCCATGGTGCATTTCTCTTTTTCTCGCCTTTCTTAATCTTACTAACTATGTATTTCCCACCTTCAAGCTTTGCAAGTAAATCATTCATACTTTTTTCATCATTAATATCCAGCTTTTCACCTGTAGTTCCATAGAACTTGGAATCAAAGCTTTTCTTACTTTTTGTATCTGTAAGCTTTGCCAGCAAAGACCAGTATTCCTTAGGTACAAAGCTTTTTACTTCGTTTTCTCTGTCACAAATAAGTCTTACAGCAACAGACTGCACCCTTCCTGCACTAAGTCCCTTTTTTATCTTTTTCCAAAGCAAAGGACTAATTTTGTAACCTACAAGTCTATCAAGTACTCTTCTTGCCTGTTGTGCATCAATAAGATCAATATTAAGCTTTCTAGGATGCTTTATAGCATTTGTAACCGCTGTTTTTGTAATCTCGTTAAACTCAATGCGGCAGGTAGAATTTACATCTACCCCCAAAATAGCAGCCAGATGCCAGGATATTGCTTCTCCTTCTCTATCAGGGTCAGTAGCTAAATAAATCTTGTCACAATTCTTTGCTTCCTTTCTTAGCTTTTCTGTTATAGGTCCTTTACCCCTAATAGTTATGTATTTAGGCTCAAAATTATTATCTATATCAATACCAATTTGACTTTTAGGCAAATCTCGAATATGCCCCATAGATGCTTCAACCTTATACCCAGCACTTAAAAATTTCTTAATAGTCTTTACTTTTGCAGGTGACTCAACAATAACTAAAGCTGTTTTCAAATATCTCACCTCATTTTAAAAATTCAACACATATTATAACAGAATGATATTAATATTGCCAATATTCAAGGAAAATGTTTTTATATCTTAATTAATTAATAAATTTATTTATTAAAATTGTTATAATATATTCCATTTATACTAGAAATTATACCCTTAAGCTCCAGTAAAGTTGCTTTACTTAGTAAGGTACTTACCTCCAAGCCTGTTACTACTGAAATCTCATCCATTGACTTGCCGCTATCCATTAAGCACGCTGCAATTAAGGTTTCTGCCTCATCCAGCTCAAATTGCTGCGGCATAACAGATAATCTATCAGAGTCAAAATTAAGTTCCTCCAAAATATCGTTCACCTCACTTACAAGCTTTGCACCATTTTTAATTAAATTGTTTGTTCCTTTACTATTAGGAGAATTTATACTTCCAGGTACTGCAAATACCTCTCTACCTTGCTCCAATGCAAAATCAGCAGTAATAAGTGATCCACTTTTCACTCCTGCTTCCACGATTACAGTTCCTAACGACAATCCACTTATTATTCTATTTCTTGCAGGGAAATTGCCTGGTAGAGGTGTCATACCTAGAGGGTATTCCGATACAACAGCTCCAGTTTTAATTATCTCTTTATATAAATTCAAATTGCTCCTTGGATGCACATGAGTAACTCCACTGCCTAGCACTGCTATAGTCCTCCCCATTGATTTTAATGCACCCTTATGAGCAGCAGCATCTATACCAAGTGCCATACCGCTAACTACCGTCAAACCATTCTGAGCTAGTTCCTCTGCTAGACGTTCAGCCGTCCTCAAACCGTACTCTGATGCTTTTCTAGACCCAACAATAGCAACAGATTGACTGTCTGATTCACGAAGCTCACCCATAGAATATAGTACCGGTGGAGGATCGTATATATTCTTTAGATTTATAGGATATTCCTCTTGATTGGATAGATATACATTTATACCATTATCCTTTACTTTTTTTAAATATTTATCAATCTTTTCTATATTCCTATTACTTACGATAAGCTTGGCAGTCTCTTCTCCGATTAAGTTATGAGATTTAAGCTCTGCTTCTTTACTGTTGAATACATTTTCTGCTGTTTCAAAGCGTGCTATCAAATCATAAAATCTTTTCGCACCTATTCCGGGCAAGCTTGACAACCATACCCAATACTTTAAATCCTTCATTTACACTCACCTATTCTATATTTTTGCATAAGCTAGGCATATTACTCTAAATTCTATAAAACTAAACTTGCCACAACAAATACTATAACACTTATTTAACATATTTTGCAAAATGTTTATGAATTTTCCTCAAAATATATAAAAATTAGATCAATACAACTATAAATATTGTATTGATCTATATGTTTTGCACTAAACATTTTACATTGTATTCATATGTTGAGATAAATACATTACCGATAATACAAAAGCAGATGCTTCTACTGCTTTTGTGAATGATAAATCTTTTACGTAACATATCTATCTATATTATTACACTACCAACACTTTTCTGTCAGACTTAGCTTATTCTATTAGTGCATTTAATTTTTCTTTAACTTCTGAAAAAGATAATTCTGCTTCAATGCAAAAATCCTTGACTGTTTGGTTAGATGATGGCATAGAGGCATTAAGAATTACCTCAATTTCTTCTTTCGTAACCCCTGCATCTAACACTTGTTTGAAAGTCGTCGAACCATTCACTACACTCTCTGATTCCTCAGTATTACTTTCTGGCGTTTCTGTAGGCGTCTGTCCTGAGGTTATTTTCTCTGATATGCTTGCTGCAATTATATCAAGAGTGTGTGTTGCTAAATAATCCTTTTGTTCTTCAGTTAAGTTACCATTTGCTTGCAATATAAGCTCTACTGCCTGCTTAGGCAAATAAGTTTCATCTAATTCTATAGGCAAATCTTTGTACAAAGCTACAAAAATCTGAACGGATTCGTTGCCTATTTCAGCACCTGACTCTTCATATAATCCTTCTAAATCTTTTGATTGAATCTCAGTACCTGCTGTATCTAATGGAATATTAAATGCTTTATAAAGATCTTGTAAATCTATTTCAAATAACTCTGATACTTCAGCAAATGTGTAAGAACCTCGTATATCAGCAGGATTGTAAATGCCTGAAAATTCACCATCCGTGAATTTAACCGGTATTTTTTCAGATGTGGTTGACCACAAATCAACTGCCAATGTTGCTCCAATACCACCAAAAATGATGACGAAGATAATGATTCCCATAGTCAATGTCTTTATTTTCATTATATAACCTCCTCATTATTAGTTTTTGGCTGCTGATAATTAGAATCTTTTATAGACCTTTTAGATATTTCCATATTCACTGTATTTGGCACTGGACAAGTTCTTTCCGATGTACATTCATAACAGCTAATACACTGATGATCTTTTATCTTTTCTTTTTGTGATATTTCTATATTCATCGGACAGTTATAGTCACATTTTTTACAGTCAATACATGTATTTGGTGTTCTTTTAATCTTAAAGATACGAATCTTATTTGTAAGACCGAGCAGTGCTCCATAAGGACAAGCATATTTACACCATGGACGTTCTACAAAGAGTGAAAAAACCAATGTAAACGCTAAAACAATTAAACCAGGAATTGCAACTTCCTCTGACCAAAACGTAAAGAGTGCATTATAGGGATCTATGCTTTCAAAAAGCAAATACCCAGAGCGTGCTGTCACAAATACGACCCAAATTAGTACACCATAACGTAAATAACGCATAACTTTATCCAACTTTAAAGGTACAAGATGGTTATATTTTTTTCTAAAAATCTTGCGACCAATTTTTCCAACCCATTCTTGAATCGTTCCTAATGGGCAGACCCAACTACAAAATACTGGTCCAAAGAGTATAGATAATATAAAAACGATGGACATCAATATCAAAGCCGAACTGTGTATTTTTTTAATAAAAGTTCCCAAAGTAGCTAAATTGTATAAGGTCACCACGCCCCCAAATGGGCACAATGCATGCAGTGAAGCTTCTGACAATAATGGAATACCTTTGCCCATTTCAGCCAAGGTTTTATTAATGGAAATTACTGCAATCAATATAAAAAATAATGCTTGTACAATACTTCGAATACTTATTTTTTTTCTTATTTTCATAATAGACCTCTCCTTTAATTAATTATGATTACGAACTGCTTTTATTGTTATGGTCTCATTATATATATGAAATGTGGCAAAACTATGACAAAATAATATAAAATCAATATTACTATAAACTTTTTTCAAATGCATTCTATGATACCTAAAAAAACAATAAAATTTTACAAAATAGGTATAAATGATAAAATTTACATACAGAAAATTATAAAAATGCCGATATACAAATTGAGAAGGATCTCAAATAAAAGTCTATTATATGTACATGATGCATAAACGTAGACTTTAACACATGGAGGTGTTGGTAATGAAAATAGAAAATAGTACAGTACTAATGCAAGCAGCCTCATATAAAAAAGAGGAGCTTGTAAAGCAAGAGCACCTTAAAACATGGGTGGATACACCTACGAAAGTGCCTCAGGGCGATGTTATTGATATTTCCCTACAAGGATTAGAGGCACAAAAGACTGAAGCACTAAAGCCCATGGAAGACGACCTAATGTCCTCTAAGGATAAGCTAAAGCTAAAGTTGATTGAGGCAATGCTCACAAAGCTCATGGGGAAAAAATTCAAATTTAGATTTGTTTCTCTTGATTTAAAACAAGATAATCAGAGATTGAAGTCTACAGAAGCAGAAATAACAAAGGCTGCAAGTGAAACAGGTGCAGCAAACCCTCAAGCTCAAGGGAACCAGCGTTTAGGCTGGGGAATGGAATATCATTACTCTGAGCAATACACAGAAGTAGAGCAAATGTCCTTCGAAGCAATGGGTAAGGTATCTTTAAAGGACGGTAGACAAATTGACTTTTCTGTTGCTCTCCATATGAGCAGAAGCTACTCTGAATCTTTTTCTTTAGATTTGAAGGCAGGCGATGCACTAAAGGATCCATTGGCTATAGACCTTACTGGTAGAGGTATTCAATTGACAGATAAGACCATGCATTTTGACCTTGATTTTGACGGTACAAAGGATGATATTCCAGTACTTGCACAGGGCAGTGGCTACCTAGTTATCGACAGAAATAACAACAAAATTCTTGACGATGGCAGCGAACTGTTTGGACCAAAAACGGATCATGGTTTTGGGGAGTTAGCTGAATATGACAAGGACTCAAATAAATGG
Source organism: Lutisporaceae bacterium (assembly GCA_049684915.1). GTDB lineage: Bacteria > Bacillota > Clostridia > Lutisporales > Lutisporaceae > GWB2-37-7. The sequence continues at coordinate 23,907 of JBAVGO010000034.1, forward strand.
ATTGATGAGAACGACGACATATTTGGGTCATTAAAGATTTGGGTATCTGATGGCAATGGAGATGGAAAACTCATCGGACTTGTTGAAGCTGGTGTGGGTGCCATATTCCTCGGAGAAGTAGATTCTCCTTATACTTTTAAAGATGGACAAAACAATACCTTGGGAGTGATTAAACAAACAGGGGTTTATCTCAAAGAAAGTGGACAAGCAGGACTAATACATGAAGTGGATTTGAAGTTATAAATTTTTAGGGGCATATGTCAAAAAAGACATATGCCCCTTAGCTTTTTAAGTGCCAGGCACGACGTTTAGTTGGTTATTCACAATCCGCAATAAATGTATATGTTGATAAACTTTTAATATTATTATTTTTAACATATTCGCTCAACAGATCTACCTCTGAGCTTATAAGCTCTTTCAGCTTATAAGGTATATCCTTTATCTTATCAACTTCTGATTTATATTCCCTTATAACAATATCACATTCCCATTTGACATCCTGCAGATTTTCAGATGGAACTATAGACTCTTTTTTTATAGACCAGCCTGCTTTCTCTGCTATATTTCTTAAATCCATTGGAGTAAATAATGTACGCATATTTGAGAGACTGCTAGCTTTAAAACACTCATATTGAGCCTGTATTTGAACTGCTAAAAAATGTGGATATTGCTCCACTGAATTTATCCTTGTATCCCATTCTGCAAAACATAGCTGTTTTCCCCATTTTTTAACTTTTCTCAGTATTTTCTCCAATTCATTAAAAGATTTCATATACCAGGAACAATGTGATAAAACAATGATATCAAAGGATTTCTCTGGAAAATCCACCATATCATTTAATACATCAATTTGATAATCCATTTTTATCTGCTTTCCCAGCTTTGATTTTTTTAAATAATCAGCTGCCTGTCCTACTGTGATTGGAGCCCCATAATTTTCTGGTGCGATATCCACCCCATGAACAAAACCATTTTCTCCAACAAAATATGCTAATACTGCTGTTGTATCGCCCTGACCACAGCCTATTTCCAGCACTTTCATTCCCTTATTTATCTCCCAAACTTCAGCCAATTTTATTCTGTGCTCAGTTTGCACCTTTTGAATATCATACAT
>JBAVGO010000035.1:0-1908 GCA_049684915.1 Lutisporaceae bacterium
TATATTCTATTCTATCCCTTGGGTATTCTGGATCTATTGGTAAATATGCTCCTCCAGCCTTTAAAATGCCCATTATGCCTACTATCATCTCTAAGGATCTGTCTACCATTAGCCCTACTATGCTATCAGGCTTTACACCTTTTCCCTGTAATACTCTTGCCAGTTGATTTGCTTTCTCATTTAGCTCTCTATATGTCAGCTGTTTATTTTGATATATTACAGCTATGCTGTCCGGGGTTATGTCAACCTGTTCTTCAAACAACTGATGTATCATTTTGTTACTTGGATATTCTGCTTTTGTATCATTAAAACCTATTAATAGCTGGTGTGTCTCCTCTTCCGTCAGCATTTCTATGTCTGATAGTTTTATATTAGAATCTCTTGTTACTGCTTTCAATATATTGTATAGATGTTTGTATAGTCTCTCTATTGTCATTTTGTTAAACAGCTTTGTGCAATAATTTAATGCTAACCCTATGGTTTTTTCTGCTTCTACAGCTGTAATAGTCATATCAAATTTTGCTATGTCATTATCAATTTCATAGGGTTTGAATTTTAGTTCTTCAATTTGAATCTCACCTGCATCCATGTTCTGCATAGTAAACATTACGTCAAACAGTGGATTTCTGCTTAAGTCTCTTTTTATATTCAGCTTGTCTATTAGCTCTTCAAATTGATAATCCTGATTTTTAAAGGCTTGTAGTGAGTTTATTTTTATTTCATCTAAAAATTCTTTGAAGGTCTTGTTGCTTTCAGGATAATTTCTCATAGGCAGTGTGTTTACAAACATACCTATTATGTTCTGTAAGTCTGCATGAGGTCTGCCTGCTATAGGGCTTCCTATTACTATGTCTTCTTGTCCGCTATATTTTGACAGTAATATATTGTATGCTGATAGCAGTACCATATACAGTGTGGTTCCTGTTTCTTTTGCTATTTGCTTTAGCTTACCTGTTAACTCTTCATCTAGCTCAAAGCCTATACTGTCTCCTTTAAAGCTTTGTATGTTTGGTCTTTGGTAGTCTGCTGTCATGTTAAGCACAGGTATTTCGTCACTAAATGCCTTTAGCCAATATTCTTCTTGTTTTTTGATTTTTCCTGATTTATACATTTCATTTTGCCATGCAGTAAAGTCTTTGTATTGTATTTTTTGCTCAACCAGCTCTTTTCCATCATATAGCTCCATAAATTCCTTGGTTAATATTCCCATAGATACACCATCTGATATTATATGATGCATGTCTATCATTAGTATATGTTCTTTGTTCTTGATTTTAGTTAGTGCCACTCTGATTAATGGTGCTTTGATTAAGTCAAAGGCTTTTACAAATTCGGCTACTATTTTTCCAGCCTTTTCTTTGTCCGCTTCGGTGTACTCTATTCCAAAGCTTACTGAACTATGCACTATCTGTGCTGGTTCCCCTTTTATCATCTCAAAGGAGGTTCTTAAGGCTTCATGTCTTTGTATTAATTTATTAAAGGTTTCTTCAAGCTTAGTCTTGTCAAGCTCTCCTTCTAGTGTCATAACCATTGGCATGTTATAGCTTACACTACTTTCTTCAAATTGCTGTAGTGCATACATTCTCTTTTGAGCTGAGGATAATGGATAATACTTTCTTTCCTCCACTGGCTCAATTCTACTGTATATGCTATGCTTTGTGCCTTTTACATAGTCAGCTAAACCCTTTATCGTAGGCGTTTTAAACATTTCTGTTAATGGTACCGACACATTTAGTTCCTTGCTAATTTTTGCTGCTATATTTATTGCCTTTAAGGAGTGGCCTCCTAATTCAAAGAAGTTATTATTTACTCCTACTTTTTCTACTCCTAATACTTCTTGCCATATTGCTGCAAGCTTCTCTTCTACTTCATTGCTTGGTGCAGCATATTCTACTCCTGCATTTATAC
>JBAVGO010000036.1:0-24131 GCA_049684915.1 Lutisporaceae bacterium
AACCTATAAAGGCTACATAGCACCCTGGAGAACTAACCAACCAAAAACAGCAGGCTTGGTTACAAAACAAGCTGATAGATACAGAAACGAACAAAGCTTCACCTACAACAACGACGGTACGGTAGATAAAATAACAGACACAGCAGCACATACTATAGACTTTTCATGGACAAATGGAGTAATCACAAAGGTTACAGAAGAAAACTATGAAGTTATATACCAATACGATACAGAAAAACACCTAAAGAAAGTAACATTACCTGATGGCGGTATAATACAATACAGCTACGACACATCAAACCGAATAAACTCAATAACCAATGCAGAAGATGGAATAACAACCTACACCTACAACAGCGACGGTAAAGTTAAAGACGTAACAAATGCCTTAGGCAGCAAAACACATGAATTCACCTACCAAACCAACCAAACAACAATAAAGGATGTACTAGACAACACAAGCATTTTCAAATACAACGACAAAAAGCTAATAACGCAAGAAATAGATGCACTAGGCAATACCACAACCTATGAATACAATGAAAAAGACTTCTGCACAAAAATAACAAGCATAGAAGGCACTATCACAAGAGAATATGACGACAAAGGACACATCACCAAAGAAATAGGAATAGACGGAGCAGCACAATACTATGCCTACCACTATATATGGGGCTTACCCACTAGAGAAGTATACGCAGACAACTCCAGTATAAGCTATGAATATGATGACAAGGGCAATCTGATAAAAAAGCTTGACCAACTAGATAATGCCATGAACTTTACATATGATTCAAAGGGTAACCTGCTTACAATGTCTTTAGATAACAAGGCAACAGCCTTTGAATACGACACACAAGGAAACCTAACCAAAAAAACAACTGCTGAGGGTGATATAACACAATACATATATGACGGAATAGGACGACCAATAAAAACAATAGAACCAAATGGTGCAATAACTGAAATGAAATACAACAAAGCTGGAAGACTCACAGAATTCAAAGATGGACTAGGCTACATTACAACCTACACCTATGACAAAGAAGGCAAGATAAAAACAATAGAAAATCCAGCAGGCTACACAATAGCATATGAATACAATACCGCAGGCTGGCTCACAGCATACAAGGACGAGCTAGGCAGAGCTACCACAATAGCCTATGACCCAATGGGCAACCCAACAAAAGTAACCGACAGTATGGGACTCACCACAGAATTTAATAGAGACAAGCTAGGAAGACCAACAAAAACAAAGCTTCCAGATGGAAATGAAACTATATACGAACAAGGAACCTACGGACCAACAAAAATAACAAGCCAAGCAGGAGCCTTCACCTACACCTACAACAAAAACAAACAAATAACCACAATAACAGATGTACTAGGAAGAACAACAACCATACAATACGACATAATGGGAAGAACCACAGAAACCATAGACCCCATAGGCAGAAAAACAACACTTGAATACAACGCAGCAGGCAACCTCACAAAAGAAACACTACCCAACGGAAACGAATACAAATATGAATATAATACCTCAGGAAGAATAAACAAAGTTACCCACCCTGACGGAATTGAACTCACTGCAACCTACGACAAAGACAACCGACTAACCTCCAAAACAGACAGAAACGGAACAACAACAACCCTCACCTACTATCCAGGCGGAGCCTTGAAAACAGAAACAGACCCGCAAGGCAACAAAACAAGCTACGAATACGACGCAAACGGAAACCTAACAAAAGTGCTAGACGCCAATGGCGGAACAACAATATACACCTACGACAACCTAAACAGAACAATAATGACCATAGACCCAGAAAGCAGAAAGACAATATACACCTATGACCAAATAAGCAGACTAACACAAAAAACAGACGCAAACGACAACAAAGAATACTACACCTACGATGACTCTAACAGACTAACACAATATACTGACCGAACAGGAAACATAAGCAAATGGGAATACAACATAACAACCAACCAAGCAAAATACACACAACCTGACGGAACTGCTTACACCTTCACCTACAACAAAACAAACAAATTGACAGAGGTTACAGACCCAAAAGGCAGCACAACAAAAGTAAACTATGACCAAGCAGGAAGAAGAACAACAATATACAACCCAAACAACGACACAACAAAATGGGAATACGACCAAGCAGACAGAATAACAACAATTACAAGCAACCTAGGCAGCAAAACCACCTATGAATACAACACAATGGACCAAATAACAAAAATAACAGACCCACTAAACCACACAACAGAATTCCAATACGACAAAATGGGAAACAACACACAAATAACAGACCCAAAAGGCAACAAAACAACCTACCAATACAACAAACTAAACCAACCAACAAGCCAAATAGACCCCCTAGGAAACGAAACAAAATGGGAATACAACAACCTAGGACAACTAACAACAGAAACAGACCCACTAAACAACAAAACAAAATACACCTACAACCCCACTGGACAAATACAAACAATAACAGACGCAAAAGACAACCAATGGACAATGGAATACGACAAAACAGGAAGACTTACAAAAAGAACAGACCCAATGCAACACACAATACAACTAGAATACAACAAGCTTGGAGACCTACTTAATACAATAGACCCAAAAGGCAACATAACAAGCTATGAATACGACCCAAACCAAAGAATAACAAAAACAAAAGACCTAACAGGCACCAACACAAAATATGAATACAACACCAACGGACTAATCTCAAAAATCATAGACTCACTAGGCAACACAACCACCTACAACTACGACGAAGCAGGCAGACCAACACAACAAATAGATGCAATAGGAGCAAAATATAACTTTACCTACGACAACCTAGGAAGAATAACACAAACAACAGACCCACTAAACAACAAAACAACCTACCAATACGACGCAGAAGGCAGAAAAACAGCAGAAATAGACCCCCTAGGCAACAAAGCCACCTACACCTATGACGCACTAGGACAACTAATATCAACACAAAACAAAAAAGGAGCAACAACAACCTACGCCTATGACGCAACAGGACAAATAACGGAAATAACAGACGCACAAAACAACAAAACAACCTACCAATACGACAACCTAGGCAGAATCACAACAGAAACAGATGCCCTAGGAAGAACAAACAAATACGAATACAACCAAACAGGACAAATATCCGCAACAACAAACCCAGAAAACTACAAACAAACCTATGAATACGACCAACTAGGCAGAATAACCGATATTAAAGATGAAAAAGGCAAAACAAGCAGCTACACCTACGACACACTAGGAAACCTGACACAAGAACAAGACAGCCTAGGACGCACCACAAAATATGAATACGACAACACAGGAAACCTCACAAAGATAATAGACCCAAGAAACTCAAAAACAGAATTCACCTACAACCTAAGAGGACAAATTACAACCATGACCAATCCCAAAGGAAACAAATACACCTACACCTATGACCTACTAGGATGTGCAATAAAAGAAACCGACCCAATGGGAGCAGAAATAACAAACAACTATGACGCAATAGGCAGACTAACATCAACTACAGACCAAGAAGGAACAACAACAAACTACAAATATGACCTAGCAAGCAGACTAACAGAAGAAACAAACGCACTAGGAGCAGCAACAAAATATGAATACGACGCAGCAGGAAGACTAATAAGGTCAACAGATCCAATGGGAGCTATTGTATCAGCAGAATACGATGCAGTAGGCAATATAACAAAAACAATAGACCAGCTAGGCGGTACTAGCACTATGAACTATGACCAGCTTGGAAGACTAACAGAAACAATAGACGCACTAGGCTACAAAAACCAATGGGCATATGACACAGTAGGAAACATGATAAAATACACAAACCCACTACAAGACACCTGGCAATACACCTACGACAACATGAACCGACTCACAAAAGAAACAAGCCCACAACAAAGAACTACAGAATACCAATATGACAACCAAAACAACCTAACAACCCAAACCGACCCAATGGGAAGACAAACTAACTATACATACGACACAGAAAACCAACTAATACAAGTACAAGACACACAACAAAACAAAACAGAATATAACTATGATCAAGCAGGCAATCTAACAACCATCACAGACACAAAAGGCAACGAAAGAACCTTCAAATATGACGAAGCAGGCAAGCTAGAACAAGAAACAGATGCACTAGGCAACAAAACAAGCTACACCTATGACGAAGCAGGCAGACTATCAAAAATAAAAGACGCAAAAGAACAAACAACAACCTATACCTACAACAAAAGAGGACAAACAACAAAAATAGACTACAACGAACAAGAAAGCAATACCTATGAATATGATGAAATAGGACAAATAGTAAAAGCAGCATCACCATACTCTACTGACACCTATGAATATGATGCAAATGGCAAAATAACACTACAAACCAACCTAACAACAGAAAAGCTACTAAAATTTATATACGATGCAGCAGGAAATAGAACAAGCATAACAGATGTAGATGATAGAGAAACAACCTATACCTATGACAAAAACAACAGAATAAGCACCATGACAGACTTTGATGGCAACACAACAAGCTTTGAATATGATACCCTAGGAAGAGAAACAGCAAGGAAAATGTCAAACGGAATAACAGAAGAAAGACAATATGACCAAGACGGAAAGCTAACCACAATCACAAACAAGAAACAAGACGGAACAATAACCTCCTCCTACAAATATGAATACGACAAAGCAGGCAACAAAACAACTCAAACAGAAGAAGACGGAGTAATAACCACCTATACCTATGATGAAATGGATAGACTGCAAGAAGTTAACTATCCAATACTAAAGATACAAGCTATGGTAGACGAAAACCTAATGCTGCCAGAAAGATACAGACCACTTCCAGACTTCATGGAGGGAGTGGAAGATGAAAAAGACAAGGAAGTAAAATCAGCCAGTGCAGAGCTGACTATACAGACTCTAACATCTAACCTTATGTTAGCTGCTGCAAAGGACAAAGCAGATGACAAGGATAAGGATAAGGATAAAGACAACAATGGAAATAAAGACAGTGATAAAGACAAGGACAACAATGGAAATGGTAACAGCGACAAGGAAAAAGAAAACAATGACAACGTAAAAGACAAAGACAAAAACAATGGAAACGACAAACAAAAGAAGCTTAAGCCGTGGCAGTTGGAGATAACAGACGAGGATTTTGAGCTTGGATATATTACCTATAAAGAAAAGCCTGATTATCTACTAGACCCAACCTCAAAAGCAACATACAAATATGATGCCAATGGCAACAGAATAAACTATGTAACTGACAATGAAGCACTAGATTATGAATATGATACAGCTGACAGACTACTCTCTGATGGAAATGACAGCTACAGCTATGATGCCAACGGTAACATGACAGGGGTACAAGCAGGAGAGGATACAGTAGAATATATCTATAACGCAGCTAACAAGCTGACAGAAGTAAAATATCCTGATGGCACCTATGTTAAGTATGGCTATGATGCATTTGGACGTAAGGTATCAAGAGAAGAAGCATACTGGAACAAAGAAGCTGACAATGCACCAGGCAAATCAGAATATGCACCAGGACAGAACAAGGAAAAGAATAATAACGGTAATGGTAATGACAACGGTAGCAAAAATGAAAAGGTAAACCCACTAAAGCTAAAAACTGATACCACCACCTACCTGTATGATGGCTTTACAAATGCTATTACTAATGAATATACAGGAAGTGGTAGCCCACTAAGTCAATACAACATGGCAAATGACAGAGTAGTAAGCAAGAAAACCTTTGGCAACCATGGACTAGTAATACCAGGCAGAGAGCCATCACTAAAAACAGACGGTGGACTTATGTATTACAGCTATGACGGAATGAGAAACGTAACAGAGTTAACAGACAGACATGGTGACAGCATAGAGCAATATCGATATGATGCTTTTGGAGGATTGTATACAGGAGTAACAGCACCATATAACACAAATGGCTTCGCAGGAAAGAGCTATGATGCAAAGGCAAACCTGATAGATATGAATGCACGTTGGTACGGAGCACAAAACGGACGCTTCACCACAGCAGACCCATATACTGGAGATATATTGACACCATATACCCAGAACAGATATGCTTATGTTGGGAATAATCCTATAAATAGGTGGGATCCATTGGGGTATTGGATGGAAGGTGATGAAGATCTTACAGATGCAGCAAATGATGCAATTGCAGATTTAGAAGTAGAATACTATGCTATTCCTGAAACAGACAAAGACAAAAGAGATGCCGTTCATGAAAGAGCTGATCGTATTAGAGAGCGAGACAGGATTAGGACGGAAACCGTAACAGAAAATCTTAAAAGCTCTAAGAGTTATGATTTAGGTATAAGCAAGGGCACTCCATATAAGGTTACAGGTGGCTGGAATACAGATTGGATAAAGGCAATTGAATATATAAAAGAGTATGAAGTTATAACTTCATATTACAGTGCTTATGCTGGGAAGTATGCAGAGACAAAACTTACGAGAGAAGATTCAACAATAAAATACTATGAGGGCTTTGACTTTAGACCTTTTACTGCTCAAGAATGGTATGAAGAGAATAAGAGTGTAATTGGTGAATATGAGACTCCACCGCCATACATACCAATGGAAGCATACAGTTCAACAACTTCTGAATATTCTTATAGCAGTAGTAAGATAACTTCTGGAACTGCGAAGTTGTTTAATGGTGATGAAGTTGTATGGGATTATACGTTTGATTCAAGTGAACTTGATACAGTAATATTACAAGAAAGTGCATCTACAACTGATAAATGTGCAGAACCTATTTCATTTATGGATGTTATGAATAATAGTTTCAGTAATGGAGGTGTGAATTATAATAATAGCATCAATGACTTAGCTAGTAGAACACTTGAGGATGTTCTAAATTTAGATAATAATAAAATAAAAAATCAACCAATTCAAATTGAGATTGTTGGTAATACAGTAAATTTGAGTGTGTATATAAATTTCAGTGGGAATGGAGCAAATATGATTCACCCAGGTACGGTTGTAGATGGTAATAGTGGAAAAACATATGCTGAACTAGCAATAGAAGGTATTGAATCTTGGTCAGGTGATTACAATATTCAAGGGATTGATACACATGTGAATATTGATGTAATTGATGGCACGAACCGTAACTTTTTTAAAAAGTTATTTAGTAAGCAAAAATATGTGGAGTATAATATTTTAAATACCGATGGACAAAGCATTGTTAAGGGTATAGACAGTGACACGTGGAGTATATCCAATGTAGGCAAAACATATCTCTATACTGATCATATAGGTGGAAGAGAAAGAAAGCCTGAAGAGTTTATAAATTTAGCAGCTCATGAATTTGGACACAATCTTGGGATTCAGGATGCTTACAATGGAAGAGTAATGCCAGGTATACTGCCATCAAAAGATATAATGTATGGACCAAACAAATCTAACACGATTAGTGACATAGATGTAACAATGATGTTAAGAGCATTTGAACAAAACAAATTTCAACGGTGGGTTGAGTATCAAGAAGATTTGAAAAATAATATAATATTTTACAGTAATTAATTAACTTGAGCGATATTGGAAATGAGTATCACTCAGGATAGAACATACTTTACATATTAATATAATAATAAATTTACTATTAACTTTTATAAAGGGGTGATGAATAATGAAAAAGCTACTTGTAATAATAATTAGCATTTCTATTATAATTTGTGCTGTATTTATAAGCAATTATATAAGAGAATATAACAGCTACACTATCATAAAAGAAAATTATACTAAAGCATTATCGAGAGAAGATGTTCTAAATACAACAATAGAAATCATTCTCAAATATGATACTTTTTCATTTGATGGACTTATTGAAGATTATTACTTGAGTGAAGGAAAGCTAATAATATCAGATGAAAATATTTCAGATTTGAAAACAATAAATAACATACATGAAAAAGTTAAGATAGCATCTAAAGAGGAAATGGATTCATTAAGAGATGGATTTTCTTACTTAAGAGTAATGGATTTACTTGTAAGCAAAAATTCAGCACAAGTTACAGTAGAAAATATTGTTACAGGAGATCATGAAGGGATTGGAGGAAGAGTTACTATTAGTATTCATAAGAGAGTAAACAGCTTATACTATAAAATTATTGATAGAGGTATATATTAATTATTAGGGACAAAGAGGACAGGCATGAACTCTGAACCCCAAACGTTGGACAGTTAATTAAGCAACTCTAGGGGACTGGATTTGGTATTGAACTTGGCTCAGTCCTTTTAGCTTGCATTTAATTCTTCTATTGTTGTAATAATCTAAGTAATCCTCAAGTTCCTTATGAAAATGCTTATATGAACTGAATTTCTTAAGGTATAGTAATTATGTCTTTAATTGACCCAAAAAGATTCTCTATCACTAAGTTATCCAAGCAGTTTTCTTTACGAGACATGCTTTGAACGATTCCCTTCACTTTTAAGGAATATGTGCCATATGCTAAATTTATCCAGTTGCTGACCAAGAGAAACCCTCCTGCTAATATAGTGTTAATTATATTAGCAGGAGGGTTTAATGTAGCCTGTAAATTATCAAGAATCCACTAAAGCTAAAGACTGATACTACAACCTACCTGTATGATGACTTTACAAATGCTATAACTAACGAATATACAGGAAACGGTAGCCCATTAAGTCAATACTACATGGCAAATGATAGAGTAGTAAGCAAGAAAACCTTTGGCAACCATGGACTAGTAATACCAGGCAGAGAGCCATCACTAAAAACAGACGGTGGACTAATGTACTACAGCTATGACGGAATGAGAAACGTAACAGAGCTAACAGACCGACATGGAGACAGCATAGAGAAATATCGCTATGATGCTTTTGGAGGACTGTATACAGGAGTTACTGCACCATATAACACTAATGGTTTCGCAGGAAAAAGCTACGATGCAAAGGCTAACTTGATAGATATGAATGCTAGATGGTACGGAGCACAAAATGGACGCTTCACCACAGCAGACCCATATACTGGAGATATATTGACACCATATACCCAGAACAGATATGCTTATGTTGGGAATAATCCTATAAATCGATGGGATCCATTGGGGTATTGGATGGCAGGTGATGAAGATTTATCTGCAAAAGCAAGATTAAAAATTGACGAATATGAAGCAGAATACTATGAAGCAACAACAGATGAAGGTAGAACAGCTGCACATACTAAAGCAGATAGTGTTAGAGCTAAAGATAGAGATAGATGGACTAAACCATCTGAATCAATTATACGTGAATGGGACATTGATGGTAAGGCAACCAGCACTCAAAAGAAGGTTTCTGATGGATGGCAAATATATTGGAGACAACCTGGAACAAACTATAAAGAGGTTAAGATAACAGATGTGCTTTATACTGTATATGCAGGAGCGATATCAGAAAGCACTAGGTATGAAACAAGGCAGACAGCATACACAAATACATGGGAGCAGTTTAAACCCTTTACAGCACAGGAGTGGTATCAAGAAAATAAGGCATTAATGAAGGAATATAAGATACCAATTTCTCAAGCAAGAACTTTATATGAACCTAAAGAAGCATACTCAACAAAATTAAAAACAACATATGGTAATACTACTACAATACCATATTTGTCAGAAAGAACAGGCAACAACATTACAAAGTTGAAGATACTAGAACAGGATTTATATGATTCGTGTGGTGGTGGAAGTAATCCCAATATACCGAGTGTGCCAGTAAATAATACAGGTAATTTTGATATAATGTCTAGAATATCAAGTATAGCAGGTGACTCTATAATGGCATATGTAGGGGCTGCTGCTATAATTGCTGGAGCAGCAGCATTTACGATTGCTACAGGAGGAGCTGGATTGCCAGCACTAATTGCAGCAACAGTGGCAGCAGGCACAATGGTATCTGGAGCTGGATTAGCTGTAATGGGAGTTAATGAGATTGCATATGGTGCAACAGGTAAGAATGTACTTTTGGATAGTATATTCAATGGGAATACTGACCTATACAGTAATACACAATTGGCTTTAACAATGGGAACCGTTGGTGGTACGCAATATAGCTCAGCGTATAGCTATCAGGAGACTGTGTTTAGGAATGGGACTGAGGGAATGCCTAGTAATGCATATAGGTATGTAGGTGAAGGAGAAAAAGCATTTATAGAAAAGAATGGTTATATACCAAACGTTGATATGAATTTAAAATCGAAAGATATTTTCGTTTCTCCAAACGAATTTACAAGTATATCTGATGCAGAAAGTGCATTGCGGATTGGTATAAAAAATCCTTTTGGGGCCACACAATCGCCTCTTTATAGGGTGGATTTTAATATGAATTCTGTTAATTATAGGTATGCTGGTAACGTAGAAGGTGGAACAGGAATTGAAATGATAACAGAACAAAGAATACCAGTAAATCCAAATAATATTTATCCTTTAGGAGAGTAGGTGAAAGAAATGAGTTTATTTCCTGATTTGTTTAAAATAAAAATTGTTGATGTTGATAATAGACCTGTATCAAACATAGCAGTAATGATAAGACTGTTTACAAATCATAAAAATGATTATTACCTTATTCCTAGTATAAGTAATGAAGAGGGGATTATTGAAGTAGAAAGAGAATGGATGAACAAACAGATTAATGATACCCGAGATTTCTTTATTATGGACTATGTATCAACAATAGAGGATTGTAAATCGAAGATAGAAATTAAGGTTATGGATAAGAATGAGGTTATTAATGCGATTGAAGGTAGGAAACTTTACAAAGACTTCATGAACATACCCGAAAAAGATATTGAAAACTTATTAAAATCAATAAATTATAAGTATTTTCCCATTACTAAGCTAGCTGAACTTCAAGTGCAAAAAATAGAAGAGATTGAGTTATCAATAAAAGAAATATAATAAAAGAAATGCATACAATTTCGGTGGATGCGTAAACAGATATGTGCCAGCTACCGAAGTTAACACGAAAAAAGATTTATAATATAGCAAAATCAGCAACAGTAGTTAACTATTTTCATTACTGGTTGTGATTCGATAATCATGGGTGGTTATCTAGTTATTGACCAAGAGAAACCCTCCTGCTAATATAGCGTTAATGATATTAGCAGGAGGGTTTAGTGTAGCAGGCAAATTATCAAAAACCTACTAAAGCTAAAGACTGATACCAAAAACCTACCTGTATGATGGCTTTACAAATGCCATAACTAACGAATATACAGGAAACGGTAGCCCACTAAGTCAATACTACATGGCAAATGACAGAGTAATAAGCAAGAACACCTTTGGCAATCATGGACTAGTAATACCAGACAGAGAGTCATCACTAAAAACAGATGGTGGACTTATGTACTACAGCTATGACGGTATGAGAAACGTAACAGAGCTAACAGACCGACATGGAGACAGCATAGAGCAATATCGCTATGATGCAAAGGCAAACCTGATAGATATGAATGCTAGATGGTACGGAGCACAAAACGGACGTTTCACCACAGCAGACCCATATACTGGAGATATATTGACATCATATACTCAGAACAGATATGTCTATGTTGGGAATAATCCTATAAACAGATGGGATCCATTGGGTTATTGGGAGGATAGTGATAGTGGATTATCTTCAGCAACACAAGCTGATATACGATATTTAACAGATTTATACTATGCTACTGAAGATGAAGATGAGAGAGAAAGTTTGCATGAAGCTGATAATGAAATCAGAAGGCTTGATAGAGATAGATGGACTACTGAGGATGAACGTAAAATTGGTTCATGGAGTGATGATATGCCCGATATCGATTATGAAACTCCAATTAAGCTATCAGATGGCTGGAGAACAGATTGGACAAGAATTGATAAATACTATGTGAAATATGAAGTCACTGCATCATTGCATACCGGATTTGCAGGGGTAATATCAACCACAGTTTCAAATAGGACAGATACGACAACTACAGTTACAAATGGTTTTGATTTTAGAGCATTTACTCCATCAGAGTGTTATCAAGAGAACAAAGCTGTACTACGACAATATGATATACCTATTCCGCAAGTTAACAGTTATTATGAGCCTAAAGATGCTTACTCGAAAACTACTTCTAGTTCAAGGTCTATAACTAGTACGAAAAAGATAGTGTCGAGAAATGATAATAACAATTACAAAAACGGTATAATATCGCAAGGGATAGAAGTAGCTGGGGTGTCTGACAAGATTGTGGGTATTGATAAGGATAAGGGGACGAGTAATGATGTAATAGATATCTCAATGAAACTCGAACTCGAAGTGTCTAAAACACTTAGCACACCAGATAAAGTACTAATGCTAATGGGTATGAGTGTAGGTGGTTTACTAGCTGATGATTTAAAAGTAATAGGGTTTGCTGATGACATAGATATTCCATATGCTGATGAAAATGTCATACAAGTTCCTAATATACCTTACCAGGAAGTGACCCGACAAAAGCTCCAGGCGAAGAGTGGGACTGGAGAGGCAGTGGGACTCCAGCAGACGGAGAGGGAAGTTGGTATAATCCTGAAACCACAGGATCATTACATCCAGACTTAGGACATACTGACCCAATTGAACCACATTGGGATTATAAAGCACCAGATGGAAGCAAGTGGAGAGTAAATCCTGATGGAAGTGTAGTACCAAAATAACTATAGGGGATGAATTTAAATGTCAAATATAAATGACTGGAGATTAACTAATCAGGAAAATTATCTAAAAGGGGTTTCGTTAATTCATACTGTATATAAGAGAAACTCTGTTAATAATCACGATCATTGTGAATTTTGCTGGAAAGAGTTTAGCATCAAAGATGATTCTGCTTATTGTACTATAGACAAATATCATTGGATTTGTGAAAAGTGTTTTTCTGATTTCAAAGAAATTTTTGGATGGATTACAATTCGTGATTAGGTTTTCATTAGGAATTAAAAAGGATATGTATCAGAGAAGCACTCAGATAAACTTGATAATGTACTAATAGAATAATACCTAAAACAATGCTATGTAAATGTGAAAAGGTCAGAGGTATAAGTTTAAAATAACCCCTGACCTTTTATACAGTTTTACGAGTTCGCTATGCTTGAATTTAGTTATCTAAATTAGTATTTAAAATCGTTTTTTTCCTACTTGATGCTAATTTTATTGTACCCCATGCATAGAATAATACAAAAGCAGCAGCTAATATATATGAGATAATATAGCTATTTGGGTCAAATCCAAGTCTGCTTTCCAAACCAAAACCTATAGGAGCATGGAAAATATAACTAGATATAATGTATGCATAGAACATACCTGGTAACAATGATATCCAGTAGTTCTTCTTGTTAATGTACAAGTAGACTGTTATCATTGCTAAAGCAAATATTGCAATCGTTTGATTTGTCCAAGCAAAATATCTCCACAGTACATTAAATCCATTAGGATTTATTTTAGCAAATATTAATATTATAATAGCTGGTATAAATATACAAATAGTAATAGCTAATCTCTTTTTCCAATTAGTTTGATCAATATTAAATTGTTCTGCAATCATAAGTCTTAAACTTCTAAATGCAGTATCTCCTGATGTAATAGGAAGTACTATAACTCCAAGAATTGCAAAGATTGCTCCGATATTACCCAAGAATTCTCTTGAAACAATACCTATCATTAGAGTTGCACCTGTGTTAAGAGCTTGTCCTTTGCCGAATATTATCATTGCTCCTGCAGCCCATACCATTGCAATAAAGCCTTCTACTAACATCATGTTAAAGAATGTAGTTTTTCCTTCTTTTTCATGCTTTATAGTTCTAGAAATTAATGTTGCTTGAGTTGAGTGGAAGCCTGACATTATTCCGCAAGCAACAGTTATAAAGAATACAGGCATAAATGGAAGCTCGCTAGGATGCTGACCAAAAATATTAGTTGCAAAGGATAAGTTTGTAAGATTTGCTCCGCCATCTAACAATATTCCGCCAAATATTCCAACTGCTGATAAGATAAGTATTCCACCAAAGAATGGATAAACCTTACCTATAATTGCATCTATTGGGAAGAAGGTTGCTATTAGATAATAAGCAAATATACAACCGTATACTATCCATGTTGTTGGATTTGTAGCTAAAGCTTTTTGACCTATTATCTCATTAACAATTAAATCTCCAGGTGTATAAATAAAAACGGCTCCTACTAAAATCATTAATATCCAAACGATAACATTGTATACCTTATTAACTCCGCCACCTAAGTATTTTTTTATCAACTTAGGCATTTGAGCTCCACCATTTCTCATGGAAATCATTCCGCTGAAATAATCATGCATAGATCCAGCAAGAACACATCCAATAGGTATAGTTATGAATGCAACAGGTCCAAATAAAATACCTTGTATAGGTCCTAAAATAGGTCCAGTACCTGCGATATTTAATAAATTAATTAAACTATTTTTCCAGGTCTTCATTACTACGAAGTCTACACCATCAGCTTTGGCAATTGCTGGTGTAGGTCTATCATCAGGGCCAAAAGTTTTCTGACAAAATTTTCCATACAAGAATCCACCACCAATAAGTATTGCTAGTCCAATTAGAAAGGTTGTCATGTTAATCCCCCTTTTTGTTATTATTCTGGTAGTTTGTTAAATAAAATAACGTATAATGACTTTTAATAGTTAATATAGTTCTATTCATTCCTCCTATTAGTTATTTCATTTTAATCATAATTATATAGGATATGTACAAACAAGCACTTATTATCTCATTAAATAACAAAATGGGCACATAAAATGCATTTATATGCCCATTAGTTTTTTAAACAATAATATGTTTTGCCTACTTACCGGAATCTCTTGATTTAATCCCTGCAGCTTAAGCATATATGTATTATTAAACCAAGGGATGATTTCAGTAATTTTATCAGTATTTACGATGTAAGAACGGTGGCATCTAAAAAAAATATTTTGAGGAAGCTTCTTATAAAAATTTGAAATGCTTGTGGTAACTATAAATTTATCATCTTTAGTATAAACATGTACCTCATGCTCACGAGCTTCACAATAATATATGTCATTCATATTTAATACAAACATCTTATCGCTTTTCCACAAAGGAATTTTACTGTTACACTTGGTCGTTGTACAATTTTCAAGTCTTTTCAACGTGTCTGTTATTCTACTTTCTGAGAAGGGCTTTAAAAGGTAGTCAAAAGCAGCAACCTCAAAGGCTTCAATGGCATGTTCACTATAAGCAGTGATAAATACGAGAATGGGTTTAATTGCTAAGGTGTTTATCACTCTGCTGAAGGTTAACCCATCTAATTTTGGCATGTTTATATCGAGGAAAACCACATCTATAGGGTGCTTCTGTACATAATCAAGAGCTTTTAAACTATCATCAAATAGCTCCAGTATCTTAATTGAACTGAAGTTAGAGATATAATAACTTAACTCCTCAATTGATGGGAATTCATCATCAACAATGATACAATTCATTGATTCACCTCTATTTCTATATAAATAAGCTATATAGTGTTTTAATTTTTATGCTCATTTAAAATAAAACTGATTCTGGTTCCTTTGGCAAGACGCTCTATCACAAGTCCGGTACCATATATGTGTCGCAATCTGATATCTACATTGGACATACCAATCTTATTCTCACTGATGTTTCCTGCGTATATGCTGTCAATAACTGCTTGAGGAATACTTATTCCATCATCTTCTATTGTTACTTTAACATCTTCTAAATTATACCTTTTAACTTCAATCCTAACATTCCCAAAACCGCGACCTTTTAAAATTCCATGTTTTATTGAGTTTTCCACGATAGGCTGTATTATTAGTGAAGGTATTTTAATTTGTATATTTTCATCTATATCATAGATTACATTAAGTTTATCCCCGAACCGTGCTTTTTCTATTTCTACATAGGCTTTAACCTGCTGAAGTTCCTTGCTTATATCTACGAAAGTGCTTGTTTCCTCTATGTTGAATCTTAAATAGGTCGAGAGATTAACGATCAACTCTCTAGCACCATCTGGATTAAATCTTAAAAAAGAGATAATTGTGTTTAATGAATTAAAGAGAAAATGTGGATTGATTTGAGCCTGAAGAGCCTTGAACTCCGCTTTTATAGCCAAATCCTTCAGTTTACCTACCTTGCTTATTTCAAGCTGGGTTGAAATTAACTGGGATAAGCCGATAGCTAACTTCTCGTGTGTAAAGGATATACCATTTTCTTTAGCATAATATAATTTTAGAACCCCAATAACTTCATCTCCCTCTTTAAGAGGTACTATAAGTGCGGATTTTAGTTGGCAGTTTTCTAAAGAGCATTCTATCTCTCTTGGGGAATATAAAATACGCATATGCCCATCTTTAATTACTTGTCTTGTGGCGGAGGTCTGGATTGGCTTACCACTGATATGATGATCTGAGCCCAATCCCTCATGAGCTAAGATAGTGGTCTTATCAGTAATTGCAACTGCAGCAGCTCCAGTAGAGTCCTTTATTATTGAACATATCTTTTTTAAGGAATCACAGTTAATCTCTCTAAAATAAGGGAGCGTTTTATTTGCTATATCAAGAGCAATTTGAGCCTGCTTTGCAGCCATTTGCTCTTTTTCATTAAAAATTTTCTGTATCAACAATATGAGAATACAAATACCAAGTGCGTTTGTAAGGCTCATGGGAAAATAGATGCTTTTTACTATAAAAAGAGCACTAGAGTAGGGTTTTGACATGAGTAGTATGAGAAGCATTTCCATACTTTCTACAACAACGCCCCCAATGAGCCCGTAAAACCATTTTGCATATCTAATACCTTTCTCATATATATAGGCTGAAACGAAACCTGCAAAGACTGTAGCTATTGCACAAGGTATGGAGGTTATCCCGCCAATATCATATAGGAATCTGTGAATTCCGGCTATAATACCTGATACAATACCGACAAAAGGGCCGCAGAGTATACCGCCAGCCATAATTCCGATTATTCTTGTATTGGCTATTGCACCATTTACGTCTGTGCCGGAGTATGTTCCTATTATTCCAAAAATAGCAAAGGTTATAGATAGCACAACAAGATCATATTTTTTAAATTCATTCTTCTGTATTATCTTCTTAAATACCGATAAATTAGTAATGATGAAAGCGATGATGATTACATAACTTAAATTATTTATAAGATTTTTTAATAAATTTATCATTATTTTTCCTTCAATATTATTATTTTTGCGGTTATTAGGATAGTACTTCTTAATATTTTAACTTTTTATTCTAATATCTGCAAGCAAATGTGAAAATATGCTTGTATTAATAATATAAGCAATGGGGACGATTTGAAGTGCTTATAAACACAACATGATAGTAATTAAATAAGATTAAAGGTTGATTTTTATTTTTAAAATGTTATAATAATAACAAATCTTTGATTGGGGATAGTACATTTTGAAAGCTTTTCAGAGAGTCTGCGTAGATTTTTAATATAAAATCTTTGGTGAAAGCAGGTATAGCATTCATAATGGAATGGGCCCATGAGAGCAGCCCGAATTACAGTAGGCGCTGACGTTTTTTGACTACGTTACAGGTCAACGAATATACAAGTATTCGAAGCAAGTGGATTGCATATGCAGTCAATTTGGGTGGTACCGCAGGTTATACTCCTGTCCCTTATATTAGGGATAGGAGTTTTTGTAATGCTTGCATTTGATGCAAAATATAGCTAATAATATATTCAGCATTATTTGGATGGCTGGCAATAAATAAATGTTTAGTAAAAAACATATAGAAAGGGGTATTATTATGGAAAAAAGAAAAAGAATTTTAACAGGTGATCGTCCTACAGGGAAGCTTCATTTGGGGCATTATGTTGGTAGTCTGCAAAACAGAGTAGCACTACAGGATAAGTATGAAACTTTTATAATAATTGCAGATGTTCAAGCCTTGACTACAAATTTTGATAGACCGGAAAAACTAAAGGAAAATGTGATAAATGTAGCCTTGGATAATCTTTCGGCAGGGGTTGACCCAAATATCTCCACATTCTTTATACAATCAATGATACCGGAGATTGCGGAGCTCACAACCTTCTACGGCATGTTCGTGACTGTAAATAGTCTAAGACACAATCCAACGATAAAGACTGAGATTCAGCAGTATGGCTATAAGGATATCATGTATGGTTTTTTGGGCTATCCTGTGAGTCAGGCTGCAGATATAACCTTCTGTAAAGCTGATTTAGTGCCAGTAGGTGATGACCAATTGCCCCATATCGAACTAAGCAGGAAGATAGTAAGAAGATTTAATGAGCTTTATAAACCGGTACTAGTGGAGCCTGAGGCATTGATAAGTAAGGTATCCAGACTGGTAGGCTTAGATGGTAATTCAAAAATGGGAAAAAGTCTAAATAACGGAATTTATCTATCTGATGATGCAGAGACAGTTAAGCAGAAGGTAAGAACAGCAGTAACTGACCCTGCTAGAATAAGAATTACCGATAAGGGTAATCCTGATATTTGTACTATATATAAATATCATCAGGCTTTTAATGAAGGAGAAGTTGAAAACATACAGGAAAGCTGTAGAAACGCTGGAATAGGCTGTTCTGCATGTAAGGGCAATCTGACAAACCGTATAAATCAAATCCTTGACCCTGTGAGAGAAAGAAGGATTGCTTATGAGCAAAAACCAGAACAGGTGCGAGAGATACTTATAGCAGGAACAGATAAGGTTAGAGGTGTCGCTAAAGAAGTAATGAGAGAAATAAGAGAAGCTATGAGCATAGATTATTTTAAATAGAAAAGGGAATGCTTTAATAGGATATTCATATTACTTTTAAAATATTGACATAGTAAAAAACTAGCAATATAATAAGGATATACCCTATGGGGGTAGACACATCGGACAATAATCTGAAGGAGGATTACTTATGGGCAAAAAGGTACTTATAATAGGTGGTGTGGCAGGAGGAGCATCTACTGCTGCAAGACTTAGAAGAATTGATGAACATGCAGAGATAATAATGTTTGAAAAAGGACAGTATATATCCTTTGCAAACTGTGGACTGCCTTACTATATAGGAGGAGCAATACAGGATAGAGAAAATCTTCTAGTTCAGACACCGGAAGCCATGAGAGCACGTTTTAAAATTGACGTAAGAGAGCTCTCAGAGGTAACTAATATAGACAAAGAAAACAAGAAGGTAGCCGTTAAAGATTTAAAAACAGGAAATACCTATGAAGAAAGCTATGATGTATTAGTTTTATCACCAGGTGCAGTTCCTATAAAGCCTCCAATTCCTGGAATTAATAATCCTGGTATTTTTACAATCAGGGATATACCTGATACAGATGCAATAAAGGAGTTTGTAGATAAAACCATTCATAGTGCAGTAATCGTAGGCGGTGGCTTTATTGGTCTGGAAATGGCGGAAAACCTTCATGAAATAGGTATAAAGGTTACCATAGTTGAAGCAGCGGATCAAGTTATGACACCTATAGACTATGAAATGGCGGCAATACTTCATAATCATATAAGAGACAAAGGCTGTGAGCTATATCTTTCTGACGGAGTCAAAGCCTTTGAAAGAGAAAATGATAAGAATGTTGTAATACTTCAAAGTGGTAAGAAGGTAGCGGCAGATATAGTTATATTGTCTATAGGGGTAAAACCAAATAACTTATTGGCTAAGGAAGCCGGATTGGAAATTGGAGTTACAGGCGGAATAAAGGTAAATAAATATCTACAGACATCTGATAAGAATATTTACGCAATAGGTGATGCTATTGAAGTAACTGACTTTGTAAGCGGTAATCCTGCTGTTATTGCATTGGCAGGACCAGCAAACAAGCAGGGAAGAATAGTTGCTGATAATATATCTGGAAAGCAGTCGGATTATAAGGGAACACAGGGAACTGCAATAGCTAAGGTATTTGACATGGTAGTTGCTTCAAGTGGAAACAATGAAAAATCCTTGAAGAAGCAAGGTAAGGATTACTATACAACCATAACTCACTCAGCCTCTCATGCAGGCTACTATCCTGGTGCCAACCAAATGGCAGTTAAGTGTATATATACTAAGGAAGGTCAGATACTTGGAGCACAGATTGTGGGCTTTGAAGGTGTAGATAAGAGAATGGATGTGCTTGCAGTAGCCATTAGACATAGAATGACTATGCAAGATTTATATGAGCTTGAGCTATCCTATGCTCCACCTTTTTCATCAGCAAAGGATCCTGTTAACATGGCAGGATATGCTGCATCTAACGTATTAAACGGAGACATAGTGACAACCAATTGGGAAGCTGCTATGAATGCAGATATGAGTAAAAACTTTCTTCTTGATGTTAGAGAGCCTTTTGAATATGAAGCAGGACATATACCAAATGCAGTAAATATTCCTCTTAACAAATTGAGAAGCAGACTAAGTGAGCTTCCGAAGGATAAGGAGATAATAGTAAATTGTCAGGTAGGCTTGCGTTCATATATAGGTGTAAGAATACTATTACAGAACGGATTTGATAGTGTAAGGAATCTAAGTGGTGGTTATAAGACTTATAGCATAGTAGAAAGTGACATGAAGACAAGAAAATAAATTTTTACTACAACAAAATAGGCGCTGTTATAGCGTCTATTTTGTTGTAGTAAATTTTATCGCATACAATCCTTCTTTTGCATAGTATAATATAATTAGATAATATTTTGGAGGGATTGCTTTGCCAAAATTAAAAGCGGTTATTGTAAAAAATATAGCACCCCTGATGCAAAAACCAGATAGGGACAGCGAGCTAGCTGATGAAGTGTTATTTGGTATGCAAGTTGATATGCTTGAAGATAAGGGCGAATGGCTATATATTAAGACACAGTACAATTATATGGGATACCTCCATAAGGATGCTGTGATAATAGATGGAAATAATACTTGGGAGCAGTATGATAAGCATTTTATTATTGCTGCTTTTGCAGATGTATTGTCGGAGCCTCGTTATTCAGCAGGGGTTATTATTACTATAACAAGGGGCTCTTGTGTAGTCTTAACTGGTGAAGAGGAAGGGAAATGGACAAAAATAATACTTCCAAGCGGGGAAATAGGTTGGATTAGAAAAGAGTCATTGCTAAGCCGGAAAAATGAGTCGGGGTTTGCATTAAGACAGGATATTGTAGATACTGCATTGTTATATTTAGGTACGCAGTATCGATGGGGAGGAAAGAGTCCCATGGGTATAGACTGCTCTGGCTTATCATCAATGGCGTATATGTTAAACGGTATAGTGATTCCAAGAGATGCTAATATTCAAATGGATTCTATGAAGAAGGTAGAGCGGAGACAAAGTAAGCCTGGTGATTTGCTTTTCTTTCCCGGACACGTTGCTATTTATATAGGAGAGGATAAATTCGTCCACGCAACCGGAGCTGATGCTGTAGTTAAAATAAACAGCTTCAATAAGGATAGTAAGCTTTACAGAAAGGATTTGGACGAAAAATATATTTGCACAGGTACAGTTTTTTAGGTTTTTTACCGATAAAATAGATGAGGATAAATTGATTCTGTTGTACCAAGAAAGGGAGAAAAGATGAAGGAAATTAAATTTGAAGATAATATTATCAAAAAAAATAAAATACCTATACTGATATATAACCCTGAATGGATACAGCTTTTTAACAATTTTAGTTCTAAAAGTCTGAAGAGGTCTGTAGAGGGACTAGAACAGCTTCTATCAAAGGAAAAGGCTTGTGAAGTAGAACAGAAGGAACTAGAAAGACGAAAAAAGGTTTTGATGAATAAAATATTATATATCTCTAAGGAAATTAACGAAGACAAAAATAATGATGCAATTCCTAAGATGGGAGAGGTTCAGAGGGAGCTTTTACAAATAAATGAAAAACTTCCAAAGCTTTTAGAAGAGCTTGAAACTTTACCTTCTTTGATTAATCAACAGAACACTATTGTTCTAAAGGAAACTATTAGAAGAGCCTATGATTTGATTAAAGAGAGCAAAGATGGAGTAGAAAAATGTCAAGACGAGATAAATAGTATAAGGCAGAGACTAGGAGAATTAATAGAAATGAAAGTTGATATGGAGGAAAATGTAAATAAGCTATATTCCTTCATACATGGAATGGTTGGAGCAGATGAAATGGAGAAACTGGATTTCAGCTATCTAAAAAGTATATAATACAAAAATAATGATAATCAGCTTTTATGCTGATTATTTTTGTGTGCGTAATAAGCAGGATTACTATATGAATTGTAGAATAATATCATTTAATGTTGATAGCTTTAGAGCTAGAGAGTGTACAATAATGAAATGCATTAAAAAAAATTTATACCCCCCTATGCATTTAAATATGGATTACACATACAATTTTAAATATATATATGTTTAGTGCAAAACGTATACAACAAAACACTATTTGCTTTAAGGAGGGGAATACACTGAAGGGTATTAGACTTTTGCTGTTTTTTGTAATTGTATGTGTTATGTTATCGGGCTGCGGAACAAGCTCTGCAAGAAAGCCCCAAGATGTGCAAAAATTTATAATGAAGCTGAAATCTTACAAATGCGATGTAATTTATGCAGTAACAAACAATAAAAGTACAAATGTATATAGAGCTAAGCACATGTATAAAGCACCAGATAAATATAGAATAGAAATTGTTGAGCCGGAGGAGCTTAAAGGGCAAACCACTATATATAATAGAGATAAAGCATATATACACCATCCACAAATAAATGCTTCTATGATTACAGAGAATTTTAATGACACAATAGAATACAGTACCTTCGTCGGAGCCTTTGTGGAGTACTTCAAAGACAATGGGGGAGCAAGGTTTAAGCTTGAAACCTTAAACGATATACAATGCTATGTACTGGAAGTACCTTTAGACAATGCTAATTCTTACAGAGCTATAGAAAAAATTTGGATAAATGCAGAAAATGCTATTCCAATAAAAGCAGAGATACTAGATAAGAATAAAAATGTAAATGCACAGGTTTTGTACGAGAACTTTGAATTAAATCTGAGCCTTGAGGATTCACTGTTTGAGATACAAGACAATAAGTAGCAGTTATATGTTTATATAACACACAATAGGAGGATGACAATGTACGATTTGAAAAAAGTCAGACCTGCATGGGCTGAAATAAATTTGGATAATTTGGCTCACAATATTAGAGAAGTAAGAAGATTGGCAGAAAAGCAATCTCAAGTAATGGCTGTAATTAAGGCTGATGGTTATGGACATGGTGCTACAAAGATTGCACAAACTCTTTTAGACAATGGAGCAGACAGATTTGCAGTAGCTGTACTTGATGAAGCAATAGAACTTCGCAATGCAGGCTTTGAGGTACCTATATTTATTTTGGGCTATACACAGCCTGAAAGAGCCGCAGAGATTATAAAATATGATTTAGAGCAGTCAGTATATTCTTTTGAAGTTGCTAAAGCTTTGTCTAGAGAAGCAATTGCTCAAGGCAAGACTGCAGAGCTACACATAAAGGTGGACACAGGTATGGGTAGAATAGGTTTGCAGGCCGATGATGAAGCTGTTGATATAATAAGAAGCATACATGCTTTGCCAGGTATTAATATTAAGGGAATATTTACACACTTTGCTGTTGCTGACGAAGTAGATAAAAACTTTACGGAACTCCAGTTTGAGAAATTCAGGTGGCTTTGTGATAATTTAGAGGAAAAGGGAATAAAAATCGAAATAAAACACTGTGGAAACAGTGCTGCTATAATAGATTTGTCTGAAATGCATTTGGACATGGTAAGAGCTGGTATTATGCTTTATGGTTTGGCACCTTCAAAGGCAGTAAAGCTAAGTAAGCTGGTATTGAAAGAAGTAATGTCGTTAAAGGTAAAAATAGCTCATATTAAAGAGATAGAAGCAGGTCATAGTGTAAGCTACGGAAGAAAGTTTGTTGCTGATAAAAGGACTAAGATTGCATCTCTGCCAATAGGTTATGCAGATGGTTATACAAGACTGCTAACAGGTAAAGCTGAGGCTTTGGTAAAGGGTAA
>JBAVGO010000037.1:0-19688 GCA_049684915.1 Lutisporaceae bacterium
CTAATATGCAGACTGATGATCTTTTAGTAGACACCTCGATGATAATGCCCAAAAATAAAATAGGACAAGAATACATAAAAATATTGAAAAAATATGCTGATATCAATAATATATTACTAAACTACGGAAGTATAGAATCACCCTATGCAAAAGATTTTTATGATACAAACAGACAAGCAATGGTAATAAGCAGCAGTAGAAAAGGTAGAATATATGACAAATTGTATATAGAAAATGACCAAATAAACCAAGAGAAATTCAGCAAGGCTGCACAGATGATTTTTAATACTGTTGTAGAAATGTCGCTTGGGGGAGAAAGCAATGAATAGTATATTAAAAGTAAAAAATCTTAAAACATATTTTTTAGCGGAAAAGCAAGAGATTAAGGCAGTTGATGGAATATCCTTTGACATCTATAAAAATGAAACCTTAGCAGTAGTTGGAGAGTCTGGAAGTGGCAAGAGTGTTACTGCATTATCCATTATGAGGCTTATTGACTATCCAGGGAAAATAATTGAGGGAGAGGTAAGCTATAATAATAAAAACCTACTTAGTCTTCACGTAAAAGAGATAAGTAAAATAAGAGGAAATAAAATTTCAATGATACATCAAGACCCTATGAATTCTCTTAATCCTGCGATATCCGTAGGAGAGCAGATTAGAGAGGCACTTATTATACATAAGGTTGTACCTATTGCTCAAACAAAGGCGAAAGCCCTAGAGCTTATGAAGCAGGTTAGTATTTCGGAAGCGGAGCTAAGATATAATGATATGCCATCAAAGTTCAGCGGAGGAATGAAGCAAAGAATAATGACAGCTATGGCAATAGCATGTAATCCTGAGATACTTATAGCAGACGAGCCAACAACTGCACTGGATGTTACTATACAAGCAGATATATTAGCACTCTTAAATAAGATGAAAAGTAAACTGGGAATGTCTTTACTATTAATCACACATGACTTGGGAGTTGTAGCAGAAAATGCAGATAGGGTTATAGTAATGTACTGTGGGAAAATAATGGAGGAAGCTAGTGTAAAGGACTTGTTTAAGAAACCTCTTCACCCCTATACTATCGGTTTGATGAAATGTATTCCCAGAATTGATACAGTTGCTGATGAACTATATTCAATACCAGGATATATACCAAATGCAGGTCATTATTCTGATGGATGCAGATTTAATGACAGATGTGAAAAGGTAATGGATATATGTAAGAAAAAAATGCCTGAGCTAGTGGAAATAGAGGAAGGGCATAAGGTTAGATGTTGGTTGTGCAAATGATATAGTAGAGCATGTACAGCCTTATAGTAGGGAAGCTATGTGAATAGTTTCCCTACTATCTTTTTTTGCCCAAAACTTCTTGTCATATTGTCTATGTTTCACCCATAAGATTAAATAAGAGAAAAGTTGTACAAGGTAGGTAAAAATTATGAGTAACGGTAAGATAAGTGAAGTTACAAAGTACATGCCCAAGGATATAAAACAGATGCTGGAAGGTCTACCCTCAAAAGTGCTTGAGAGTATTGAGGAAGTGCGACTAAGACAGGGAAAGCCGGTTATGCTGTATGGAGAGTATAAAGAGTACCTATTGGGTATTAACGGACAATTTACTACTGATGTTAAGAACTCATATATCTGTACTTACGAGGACATAAAGAGTGCAGTGAACTTAATTACAAACTATTCTTTATATTCCTATGAGGATGATATAAGGAATGGTTTTGTTACTGTGGATGGCGGACATCGTGTAGGTATCTGCGGTAAGGCAGTTTTAGAAGGTGGAAGAGTAAGAACCTTCAAGGATATTTCCTTTATTAACTATAGAGTAGCAAGACAGGTGCTAGGTGCAGCTGATAAGGTGCTTAGAAGCATAATACAAACAAACGGTAGTATTTACAATACTCTTATAATCTCACCACCGCAATGTGGGAAGACAACCATTCTTAGGGATATGATAAGGCAGCTAAGTAATGGTAATCCGACTATGGCATTTAAGGGTAAAAAAATAGGACTTGTTGACGAGAGAAATGAAATTGCTGCCTGTAGTATGGGAGTTCCTAAAAATGATGTAGGGATTAGAACAGATGTATTGGATGGATGTCCTAAGGCAGAGGGTATTTTGATTATGATACGTTCAATGTCTCCTGAGATAATCGCAACTGATGAAATAGGGAGAAGTGAGGATGGAGCAGCAGTTTTAGATGCAATAAATGCGGGAGTAAAGATTATTACTACTATTCATGGCAGTAATATAGAGGATTTTCTTAGGAAGCCGGCATTGGAAAAGCTGCACAGAAATCTGTTTGAAAGATATATAGTGATGAGCAGAAGACAAGGTGTCGGGACTATTGAGACGATTTTAGATGAAAATTATATGCCTGTAAAGGCTAATTAACAAAGGAGGTGGGATTATGATTCTGAAGCTATTAGGGGGAGCAATGATAATGGTAGCTTGCAGCTTATATGGTTTTGCAGCATCAAATAGATACAGCCTACGACCTAAGGATATAAGAAAGCTAAGAGCTGCAGTTCAAATGCTTGAAACAGAGGTTATATTTGGTTGTACACCACTTCCTATAGCTATGAGCAATGTTGCTTTTAAGGTGGATGGAGGAATAAGAAGCTTTTTTCGTAAGGTTTCAGAGGAATTGCAGTCAGGGGAAAACTATAGTCTTAACACTGCATGGTCTGGAGCAGTAGACAAGCTTATAGGAGAAACCTGCTTAACCAAAGCAGACAGAGAGCTTCTTATGGATTTTGGGAAGGTATTGGGCTGCTCTGATAGAGAGGATCAGAAAAAGCATTTTGAATTGTTTTATATTCAGTTTAAACACTATGAGGACATAGCTGAGGATGAGAGAAAAAAGAACGAAAAGTTGTATAAGAGTCTTGGATTTTTATCTGGAGTAGTCATATTTATTATGCTTATTTAATATGCTTGTACAGAAACATATACTAAAGCAGTATGGAGGAGATTATAAAATGGATATTGATCTAATTTTCAAAATAGCAGCAGTAGGGATTATTACTGCAATATTAAGCAAACTTCTATATCAATCTGGAAAAGATGAAATCGCAATGATGACTTCACTTGCAGGCACTATAGTAGTGCTTATTATGGTTATAGGAATGATTGCAAGATTGTTTGATACAGTAAAAACTATGTTTCAGCTGTAGGTGATATTATGGACATTATGAAAATTGTAATGATAGGATTTATTGCTACTATTTTGGCAGTTATTCTACGAGAACAGAAGCCAGAGATTGCCATACAGGTAAGTATAGTAGCTGGGCTCATAATTTTTATATTTGTAGTTACTAAACTAAATTCTGTTATTGAAGTAATGAAGCATTTTGCAAGTAAGGCAAATATAGATCTTTTATATTTTACAACAATATTGAAGGTAATAGCTATAGCATATATAACAGAGTTTGGTGCTCAAGTTTGTAAGGATGCAGGAGAAGGCTCCATTGCCTCCAAAATAGAATTTGCAGGGAAGGTGCTTATTATGATAATGGCTGTACCTATTCTGGCAGCTTTGCTGGACATAGTTACAAAGCTGATGGTATAACACATAAGTAAAATCAAGGTGGGATAAACATGAGAAAAAATAAAGCCAAAAAGATACTGGCACTTGTAATCGTTGTTTTATCTGTACTGATGCTTAACATTAATGCTGATGATACAAACAAGCTTCTGATGGATCAGCTTGATTCCTTGGATATACAAGAGATACAAAGCTTTGCAGATGAGGTGAATAAAGCTGCGGAGGGCGAAATTCCTTCTATAGATATAAAGACTATGATATTGGAGCTTTTCAAGGGGAATCCAATTGTAAATGTACAAGAGCTTGTGCTGGGACTCGGTAAGCTTTTATTAAAAGAAGTTCTTCTTAATTTTAATATAATGGGTCAAATCATAGTGTTATCAGTTTTCTGTGCACTGCTGCAAAATCTGCATAGTGCCTTTGAGAACGATTCGGTAGGCAAGCTGGCATACAATGCCTGCTATATACTTATAGCAATAATAGCTATAAAGAGCTTTCATATTGCCATGAATTTGGGTACAAGTGCTATTGATACCATGGTTACATATACTCAGGCATT
This sequence comes from Lutisporaceae bacterium, assembly GCA_049684915.1. GTDB lineage: Bacteria > Bacillota > Clostridia > Lutisporales > Lutisporaceae > GWB2-37-7. Next base: position 4,111 of record JBAVGO010000037.1, read on the forward strand.
GTTCCCTACTATGATTGCTCTTCTTGTAAGTGTAGGGGCAATAACCTCTTCTACCGTATTTCAGCCAATAATTTATGGGTCTATTAGCTTGATTATAACAGCTGTAAAATACATCATAATTCCTATGGTATATTTCTCAGCAGTGCTGTCACTTCTAAACAATCTATCTGAGGGCATACAGGTTAGCAGATTAGCCTCACTTATAAGGCAGACAGCTGTGGGGATATTGGGCGTAATGCTTACAATTTTCCTTGGAGTCATATCTATTCAAGGGGTAGCTTCTTCCTCAGTGGATGGGCTTACAATTAAAACTGCTAAATTTGCTATGGATAAATTTGTACCTATAGTAGGAAAGTTTCTAAACGATGCTTTTGATACAGTGGTAAGCTGCTCCATGCTTATAAAAAATGGTATTGGTGTAGTCGGATTGATTGTTTTGCTGCTTATATGCTTATTTCCTCTAATTAAAATACTTTCTATTATCGCTATATATAAGATAACAAGTGCTTTGATAGAACCTATACTGGACAATCAGATAGTAAAGTGCCTAAATGATATGAGTAATTCATTAATGATATTGTTTGCAGCTGTTGCTTCTGTTGGAGTACTGTTTTTTGTATTCATAACAGTAATTATGGGTGTAGGTAATATGACGGTTATGTTGAGGTAGGTGTAAATATGGATATTATGAAAAGCTGGATAACTAACATCACAGTAGTAATAATTTTCATAATGCTAATGGACATTATGATTCCAAATAATAATATGAAAAGGTTTGTAAAGGTAATAATGGGGCTTCTAGTTATACTAGTAATAATTAAGCCTTTTATATTGGCGAAGGATTTAGGTGATCAATTTCAGTTAAGCATGACACAGACAGCAGCATATATAGAGCAGGCTGATGATGAAGGTAAGGGAAATGCTGTTTCTGTGTTTCAGAATACTGCCGCTTTAGATATATATAAACAAAAGCTATCAGATAAGATAACGGAAATTGTAAAAGCACATGAGGGTTTGAAAAGTGGGAATGAACAGGTTGTAGTGGATATAGAAAATGATATTAATAAAAAGGAATTCGGTAGTATTACAGGAGTGCAGGTTTTTATAGAAAAGGGTAATGACAGTGCTTTGCAGACATCAGGGATACAGCCAGTAAAAATTAATAGCAAAACAGTAATTAATAAAAATCAAACTGAATATAATTTGAATAACAGTAAATTAAGCCAAGAGCTGTGCTTAGAAATAGAGACTGCCCTTGGCTTGGAGAATACAGAGGTTTCAATAGAGATACATGAGTAAAAGGGGGAAGGAAACTATGGATTTTTTCTCAAAGCTTAAGGAACAGCTTCAAAAGTTTAATATTCAAAAGCTAAACTTAAATTCAAAACTGGTTACAAATCTAATAATAATTTTAGCTGTTGGCATAGGTTTTATACTGGTTTCTGATTTTTATAACGATTTAAGTGGAGGTAATACCGAAAAACCGAGTTCAGACACAATTGGAGTTGAAGAAAACCAAAATATTGGTGAAGTTGAATTTGTTGAGGAAATGGAAAATCAATTAGCTTTAATACTTAGCCAAATACAGGGAGCAGGAAAAGTATCGATAATGATAACACTAAAAACTAGTACGGAAATAATAACGGCAAAGGATGAGACAATATCTGACAAAACAACTAATGAAAAGGATAATGAAGGTGGAACAAGGACAATCAACGAACAAAACACCTCTGATAAGGTTGTATTTATGAATGAACAAGGTGGAACCTCCAAGCCTTTAGTGCTTAAGGAAATTAACCCAGAAATAAAAGGAGTAATAATTGTTGCAGAGGGGGCGAAAGATGCAAGGGTCAAACTTAAACTAACAGAAGCTGTGCAAACTGTTTTAGATGTACCAGCTTATAGAATTTCAGTATTTGAAAGTAATAATTAACAATATTAGTTCAAGGGGGTAGCAAGATGCAATTTAATAGAAAGAATATCATTATAACTTCAATGATTTTGCTTTTATTTGTTGTCGGGTATGCTTATAATATGTTTACTACAGATAATTACATAGGTATTAATTATGACCTAGAGCTAGATCAGCAAACAAATGAAGGTGCATTTATTGAGCAAACTGAATATCAAACAGTAGATGTAGGAACATCTGTACAGTCCCAAGATAATGTACAAACAGCAGAAGTTATAGAGCAAAACCCAGCAACAGTTGAAACGTCAAGTAGTATAGCTTCATCCTTTTTTAGTGAATACAGAATGGAAAGAGAAAAGAACAGAAGTAAGGAAGTAGAAATGTGGCAAGAGGTAATAAACAACCAAAACACTGAAAAAACCTTCAAGAATCTTGCACAACAAGAGCTTGTAAAGATAGTAGCACTAACAGAAAAGGAAATGATAATAGAGAACATGGTTATTTCACTTGGATTTAGTGATGCACTTGCTTTTATGACTGATGATTCTATTACAGTTATTGTTGAGACAAAAGAATTGACACCGGCTCAAGTTGCTAGAATTCAAGATATAGTAGTAAGAAAAACCAAATTGAGTCCAACTAATATAAAGATTATGAAAAAGAATTAAACATATAAACCACTGGTAGTCTTATAAATATTACATATAATAAATATTAAATGTAATACTAGAGTTGAGCAGATATTAACATGACGTTGGTAAAAATGACTACTTTGTTTGTAAATGTCTCACATATTTGCTATAATAGTTTCAGGTAAATATTTATAACCTACAAGGGGGATGCTAATTTGGAAAAGGAAATAAAAATAGATAACTATGGTGTTGTTAAAATTGCAGACGATGTTGTTGCACTTATTGCTGAGCTTGCAGCAAAAGAAGTTAAAGGCGTAATTTCTATGAGCGGCGGTATTGCCGATAGCATAACAGAAATCCTTGGTAAAAAGAATCCTTCAAAGGGTGTTAAGGTTGAAGTTGGTGAGAAGGAAGCAGCAATAGATTTATATGTAATAGTAGAATATGGTGTTAGGATACCGGATGTATCTTGGCAGATACAAGAAAATGTAAAAAAAGCTGTTGAAACTATGACAGGCTTAAATGTAGTAGAGGTAAATATACATATACAAGGTGTTCATATAGAGAAAGAAAACAAAGAAGTAAAAGAGCCTAAAGAGGTAAAAGAACTAAAGGAAGCCAAAGAACAGAAATAGGCATGATTATCATACGAATTTATTGCTAACCCTCTGATTTTTCAGGGGGTTAGTTTAAATATTTAAAATTCATTGAATAAGCTTTTATTAATAATATAAGCCAATTTTTAGTAAATACTATACAAAAGATAACAAAAGGAGGAACTATGAGTAGAAGATTAGCGAGAGAATTTGCTATCCAGTTCTTATTCAGTATGGATTTCAATAAGGAAGAACATTCTGAGCAGTATATAGAAGAATTCCTTCAACATAAAGAGGAGTATAGAGACAAGGATGAAGAAGGGGTTTTAGGAAAATCACCCCGGGAATATGCTATAGAAACATTAAAGGGTGCTATGCAGCACTTAGAAGAAATTGATAAGCTTATTGAGTTCCATACTACAGGATGGAAGAAGGAAAGAATAGCAAAGGTGGATTTGGCTATACTTAGATTAGCTATCTATGAGATAGTTTTTAATGATAATGTGCCTGATAGTGTAGCTGTCAACGAAGCAGTTGAGCTTGCAAAGAAATACAGCACAGAAGATTCAGGTAGCTTTGTAAACGGTGTATTGGGAAAAATTATTAGAAATAAGAGCGAGCAAGATGTCTAGTATATACTATTTAGGAATAGATACTAGCTGCTATACAACCTCGGTTGCCATAGTAGATGACTCTGAGAGGATAGTATATGACAGTAGAATAATGCTTTCAGTAGAGCGGGGCATGAGAGGGCTAAGACAATCTGAAGCAGTTTTTCAGCATATCAAGAATTTGGAACCCCTTTGCAATGACGCCATGAGCAAGCTTAAGCTACAGAAACCTTGCTGTATATCAGTCAGTAGTAGTCCTAGAAATATTGAAGGCTCTTACATGCCTGTTTTTATTACAGGCTATAATATTGCATCAATAATGGCAAGCTGTCTTGGGGTACCACTGTATGAATGCTCCCATCAACAAGGACATATCGTTGCAGGAGCATGGTCTGCGGATAGAGAGCTAACTGGAGATTATCTTGTGTACCATATATCAGGAGGCACAACAGAGCTATTAAAAGCACAAGCTTCAAGTGAAGTTTATAACATTATTGGAGGTACAGAGGATCTAAATGCAGGACAGTTTATTGATAGAGTCGGTGTAGCCATGGGGTTAGAATTTCCTTGCGGTAAAGAAATGGACAAACTATGCAGTAAATTTGATACAGCTGCCATAGAACTGCCAGTGTCTGTAAAGGGAAGTTATTTAAGCTTTTCAGGTCCTGAATCTTATGTGCAAAGAATACTTGATAAGGAACGCTTAGATAATGAAGGTTACAAGGCAAACGTTGCAAGATCAGTGTTCTATAGTATAGGTAAAGCAATTGAGAAAACAATTCTTAATGCTTGTAAGGAATATAATATTAATAAAGTGCTGCTTGTAGGTGGAGTAGCATCAAACTCAATAATAAGAAACCTGCTTATGCAAAGTAAAGGTATAGAAAAAGGCGGGATCAATTTAATAATTTCAGATTCAAGATATTCCTCTGATAACGCAGTGGGAGCTGCAATCTTTGGTAAGAGGGTATACGAAAATAACGGAGGTCTGAATAAACGTGTCTAAAATCTTTACAGTCAGAGAAGTTAACAATTATATAAAGAGTATAATGGACAACGATATAATATTGTCTAATTTACATATCAAAGGTGAAATATCAAATTATAAGCTACATTCCTCAGGACATATCTACTTTACACTTAAGGATAATGATAGCAGGATTAAGTGTGTGATGTTTAAGGGAAGTGCAAGTAAACTAAAATTCATGCCTGAGGACGGCATGTCAGTGGTGGTAAAAGGGTATTTCTCAGTATATGAGAGAGATGGTCAATATCAGCTTTATGTTGAGGATATCATACCTGACGGAGTGGGAGCACTTTATCAAGCCTATGAGCAATTGAAGAAAAAGCTGGCTGCATTGGGCTACTTTGACGAGGAAAATAAAAAGCCTATACCATACCTTCCTAAAGCTGTTGGAATTGTTACCTCCGCTACAGGAGCCGCTGTTAGGGATGTAATTTCTATTATTAGAAGAAGAAATTCTATGATAAATATAATTTTATATCCTGTACAGGTACAAGGCATGGGAGCTTCCAAGGAAGTTGCAGAAGGCATTAGGTATTTCAATCAAAAGAAAAATGTGGAAGTTATAATAATTGGTAGAGGTGGAGGATCCATAGAAGAGCTTTGGGCTTTTAATGAGGAGGAAACTGCTCAGGCGATTTTTAATTCAGTAATACCTGTTGTTTCAGCGGTTGGACACGAAACAGATTTTACAATTGCTGATTTTGTGGCAGATTTAAGGGCTGCGACGCCTTCAGCAGCTGCAGAGCTAGTTGCACCTGATAAGTATGCACTAACTTCCAGGTTGAATCAAACAGTTTATGTGCTGAATAATTATATGAATAGCTATTTGCAGGAGAAACGTCAAAAAATAGAGTATATATCAAAGGGGAATGCATTTAGACAGATAGAACAGAAGCTTCATAATTTTATGCAAACTGTTGATATGTACAAAAAAAATATGGACATGAGTATGCAGCAGGTACTTAATAACAAAAAAAACAAGCTGATAAATAACATAGAAAAGCTGGATATCTTAAACCCTGCTTCAGTATTGCTTAGAGGATACTCCTATACCAGCAGTCAAGGAAGAATTGTAACCTCTGTGAATCAAGTGGAAACAGGAGACAATATAGAGGTTGAATTAAAAGATGGAACATTGACTGCCAAGGTATTAAATATAAAGAATAAGTAAAGGACGTGAAAAATTTGAATAAAAATATGACCTTTGAGCAAGCTTTAGAAAGATTGGAAGAAATAGTACAAAAACTTGAATCTGGAAATGTAAGCCTAGATGAGTCTATTGAAATATATCAGGAAGGTATTATGCTTTCAAAGCAGTGCTCAGGAATGCTACAAGAAGCTGAGGGGAAAGTAATGGCTATTGTAAACAAGGAGCAGGATATTATAGAGGAGTTTAGTATTAGTTAAGTCAAGGAGGCATAGAATGAATCTTCAGGATTATTTAAGGGATAAAAGAATCATTGTAGAGAATTATTTGGAAGGTCTTTTAGACAGCTGTGAAGATACACCTATTATACATGAGGCTATGAACTACAGCCTGATGGCAGGCGGAAAAAGACTAAGACCTATTCTTTGTATTATGGCCTGTGAGCTTTTTGAAGGTGATGTAAAAGAAGTGCTTCCTTTTGCTGGTGCAATTGAAATGATACATACATATTCCCTGATACATGACGATTTACCTGCAATGGATAATGATGACTATAGAAGAGGTAAGCTAACCAACCACAAGGTCTTCGGTGAGGGCTTTGCAATATTGGCTGGTGATGCGTTACTAAACAAGGCGTTTGAAAATATGTTTGAGGTTATCATGAATAATCCAAAGGCTGGATATTTAAGAGCAGCTGCTTATATAAGCAAGGCTTCAGGAGTACAAGGTATGATTGGAGGTCAGTGCATTGACCTGCATTATGAAAATAAGAGTATAGACTTAAGCATACTAAGCAAAATGCATGAAAAAAAGACAGGTGCCATGATTATAGCACCATTAGTAGCTGGTGCGCTTATAGCAGATGCTGAGGAAGAAGATATATTGCATATAACAGAGTATGGACGGCTTATAGGTATGGCATTTCAAATATCAGATGATATACTGGATGTAGAAGGTTCTTTAACTAAGTTAGGTAAGAAAATAGGCAGTGATGCAAACAACAACAAATCAACCTTTGTAAGCTGTTATGGCTTAGAAAAATCCAAAGAGCTAGCTAAGTCAACAGTAGAGCAAGCTCAAAAAGTAATTGAGAAGTATGGAAATAAAGGTTTATTATTAAAAGAATTGTCAAAATATATTATCGAAAGAGATGTATGACACTCTCCTTCATTCTATAAACAGCGGAAAACATATCGCACTATTTATTAATATAAATTGTTTAGTGCGATATATATTGGAGGTACACAGGTGAGCTTTATAGAACAAATATTTAATAACAAGGTTTTGATAACCTGCGTTACGGCCTGGTTTATTGCACAAGCATTGAAAATGATTCTTACGTTTTATAAAACTAGAAAGATTGATTTAACAAGATTTGTTGGAGCAGGAGGAATGCCAAGCTCACACACTTCCTTTGTAATGTCCTTGGCAACATCATTTGGCAAAATCTATGGTTGGTCTTCGCCTTTATTTGCCATGTCAGTTTGCTTTGCAATAATAGTAATGTATGATGCTGCCGGTGTAAGAAGAGCTGCCGGTTATCAAGCTAAGGTTCTAAATATGATTATAGATGATTTAGCACATCATAAACCTCTAGGAAATGAGAGATTGAAAGAGCTGTTGGGGCATACTCCAAAGGAAGTTTTTGCAGGTGCCATACTAGGAATTGTAATTACACAGCTTATGATATGATGTATTCAAAGTGAGGAGTTTTATGGATAGTATACTTGAAAAAATCAACTCTCCAGAGGATTTGAAAAAGCTTAATAAAAAAGAGCTAATTAAATTATCTAAGGAGATTCGTGAATATATTATAAATATTGTATCGGAAACTGGAGGTCATCTAGCTTCAAATCTTGGAGTAGTTGAGCTTTCTATTGCATTACATAGGGTTTTTGAAAGCCCTACGGATAAAATAATTTGGGATGTAGGGCATCAAGCATACATCCATAAACTGCTTACTGGAAGAAAGGATAGTTTAAAGACTCTACGCTCCTTCGGTGGACTAAGTGGTTTTCCGAAAAGGTCTGAAAGCATTCATGACATATTTGAAACAGGTCACAGCAGTACATCAATATCTGCTGCTCTTGGCATTGCAAAAGCCAGAGACTTAGCAGGGGATGACTATAATGTAATTGCTGTTATAGGTGACGGCTCCCTCACAGGAGGAATGGCTTTTGAGGCAATGAATCATGCAGGAGATTTCCCTACTAAATTGATTGTTGTTTTAAATGACAATAATATGTCAATCTCAAAAAATATAGGCGGTATGGCAGATTATCTAAGTAGAATTCGTACCGTTCCTGCATATTTCAAATTTAAAGCCAGAATGGAAATAGCACTAAAGAAGATACCCATATTTGGCAATCCTATATTTAAATCCGCAGAAAAACTAAAAAATTGGTTTAAATATCTATTGGTACCGGGAATAATATTTGAGGAATTGGGTTTTAAATATCTTGGACCTATTGATGGACATGATATTGAGAATCTTGAGTATGTAATGGAAAGGGCTAAGTCATATAATGGCTATCCTGTACTTATCCATGTAATCACAAAAAAGGGTAAGGGTTATAAAAGAGCAGAAAATGAGCCTTCAAAATATCATGGAGTAAACCCCTTCGATATAGAAAGCGGAAAGAGTAAGCAAAATAACGATAGTCAAGGAAAATGCTATTCTAACATATTTGGAGATTGGATAAGTGAAGCAGCAATTAGAGATAAGAGAATTACAGCAGTTACTGCCGCTATGCCCGAAGGTACAGGCTTGACTAAATTCGCTAAGCTTCATAAAACAAGATTTTTTGATGTTGGGATTGCAGAGCAACATGCGGTAACCTTTTGTGCAGGCCTCGCAGTAGGAGGTTATAAGCCTTATTTTGCAGTCTATTCAACCTTTTTGCAGCGGGCGTATGATCAGATAGTACAGGATGTTTGTATGCAAAAGCTTCCTGTAACCTTTGCTATAGACAGAGCAGGCATAGTAGGTTCTGACGGAGAGACACACCATGGAATTTTTGATATAGCATATTTAAGACATATGCCAAATATCACTATTATGAGTCCAAAGGATGGTAAGGAGCTTGAGCAGATGCTTGAGCTTAGCAGAGGGCTTAATACGCCTTGTGCTATTAGATATCCTAGAGGCACAGAGGTAATATACGATATAATTTCCACAGATGTAAGCTTTGGCAGAAGTGAAGTAGTAAAAGAAGGAAAGGATGCCGTAATTATTGCAGAAGGAAAAATGGTAATGACTGCAAACAAAGCAGCTAAAAGGTTAATGGAGCAGGGCTTTGATGTAGCTGTTATAAATATTAGATTCATTAAACCTCTAGATGAAGAAATGTTAATGCAAGCTTCAAGAAGCTTTAAATATATCTTCACAATTGAAGATGGTATATTGGCTGGCGGTATGGGAAGTGGAATACTGGAGTTTTATAATAAAAAAAGTATCCAAACAAATATTGATATTTTTGCATATGATGATAAATTTATAACTCATGGTGATATAGATCAGCTTTATAAGCAACAGGGAATCGATTGGGAAAGCATAGCTGATAAAATAGAGACAGTGCTAAATACACACAATTAGTGAAAGGAGCAGCAATCATATGGAAGGTAAGAAGGAAAGACTTGATACGCTAATTGCTGCAACTGGTTATGCAAACAGCAGAGAAAGAGCTAGAAGTATTATAATGGCAGGCGTGGTTTTTGTTGATAATCAAAAAATAGATAAACCTGGTACGAAGGTTAGTACAGCTGCCAAAATTGAGGTAAAAGGAAATCCTATACCCTATGTAAGCAGAGGAGGATTAAAGCTAGAGAAAGCATTAAAGGAGTTTAATATAGCTTTAACAGACTTGACAGTTATAGATATAGGAGCTTCTACTGGTGGTTTTACTGACTGTATGCTTCAAAACGGTGCAAAGAAGGTTTTTGCAATAGATGTAGGTTATGGACAGTTCGCTTGGAGTTTAAGAACAGATAGTCGAGTAGTTTGTATGGAACGTACAAATATCCGCAATGTAACTCTTGATATGCTGGGAGAATCAGCAGATTTCGCAACGATGGATGTTTCCTTTATATCTATCACTAAGGTTTTGCCTGTAGCAAAAGAACTGCTAAAAGACAAGGGTAGACTGGTATGTCTTATTAAACCGCAGTTTGAAGCGGGCAGAGAAAAGGTTGGAAAAAAGGGAGTAGTAAGAGATAAAAATGTACATAAAGAGGTTATAGAAAAAATTATTAACTTCTGTATTAACAATATTAACTTATATATTCTGGGATTATCTTTCTCTCCTATAAAAGGACCTGAAGGAAATATTGAGTACCTAGTTTACCTTAGTAAGGAGAACATCGAGGGTAGTATTACTGATACAATCTCTTTAATAGATAGGATTGTAGATCAGGCAAATAGTACTTTATAAACAAGCTCGCATTTTATGTAAATTAACTTATATTTCAGATAGCAGTAGATATATTCTAATATTTGGTATATAATTATTCTATGAAAATTTCAATAAAAAAATCAAATCGCTTTGGTGAGGTTGCAATATGAACATTGGAATTATATCAAATCTAGATAAAGATAAGAACTTAGAGTTAACAAAAAATGTTATAGAATGGTTTGAAAATAGGCAAATCAATGTAATTTATGATGACCAGATATGTGCAGAATTGGCAATTACTGAAGCAAAATACTGTAATAATGATATATTTAAAAAAAGTGATTTAATTGTAGTTCTTGGAGGAGACGGTACACTCCTAAATGTTGCAAGACAAGCTTCCTGCAACGAGGTGCCTTTATTTGGTGTTAATCTGGGACATTTAGGTTTTCTTACTGAAATAGAGGTTAGTAATATGTATCCGGCATTTTTGAAATTAATTAATGGTGATTATAAGATTGAAGAGCGAATTATGCTTGAGGCCTATGTTGAGAATGATGAGAAATTTACTAGAAATTTTATTGCATTAAATGATATAGTAATTACCAAGGGTGATTTTGCACGAGTTGTTACTTATTCATTTTCCATAAATGATAAGTTTGTTGATTTATACACCGCTGATGGAATAATAGTAAGTAGCCCCACAGGGTCAACAGCATATTCAATGTCTGCTGGTGGGCCGATTGTTGCACCTGATGTAGATGCTTTAATTGTGACGCCAATTTGTCCACATACACTACACTCAAGACCAATAGTTGTATCGAGCAATGACAAGGTCAAGGTTGCTGTATGTAAAAGTAATAACACAAATATTATAATGACAGTAGATGGGCAGGAAGGGGTTAGTCTAAAGCCTGGCGATATTGTTACAGTAAAAAAATCAGCATATTACGCAAACCTTGTAAAATTAAACGATAGAAATTTCTTTGACGTGCTTAGAGAAAAGTTATCAGAAAGATGTGACAACAAAAATAAATAAGGTGGAGGTAATAGCATGAAGATTTCAAGACACGCCAAGATTCTAGAAATAATCGAAAGAAATGAAATTGATACTCAGGAAGAATTAGCCGAAGAGCTTAAAAAAAGTTCTTTTAATGTTACACAAGCCACAGTATCAAGAGATATTAAAGAGTTAAGACTTATAAAGGTATTGTCAGAAAGTGGAAAGTATAAGTACGCTGCTTTAAAGGAACATAACACAATGCTTAGTGAAAGATTGGTAAAGGTGTTTTTTGAATCTGTACTCAGTATAGATTATGCAGGAAACATTATAGTTATAAAAACCTTCTCAGGTGCCGCAAGTGCAGCAGGTGAGGCGATTGATGACTTTGATATTAATGATATTATCGGCACTATTGCAGGAGACGATACAATTTTTATACTTATTAGAGATGTTGAAAACGTAGAGCGAGTAATAGAAAAGTTTAAAAAGTTAATGAAATAGGTGAAATACCGATGATATTGGAAATCAATATTAAAAATTTCATAATTATAGAGCAAGAAACTATTAATTTTACTACCGGACTGAATATAATTACTGGTGAAACAGGTTCGGGTAAATCTTTAGTTATAGATGCTCTTCAAGCTATCGTGGGAGGCAAGTTTAGCAAGGAGGATATTAGACAAGGTGCTGATAAAACGCTTATATCCGCCTTATTTGTAATAGAAAAAAATGCAGAACTAGATACTTTGATGGAGGAATATGGAATTGAAAAGGAAGCAGATAGCACACTGCTTATCTCTAGAGAAGTAAATATCGCAGGTCGTTCTAACTGTAGAATTAATGGACAAACTGTCACCTTGACAATGCTAAAGAATATAGCTCAGTCCTTAATTGATATCGTTGGACAAAATGAACATCAGCTACTTTTTAATGCCAACAAGCATATAGATTTTATTGATAACTTTGGGGATCATGAGATAGATAAGCTTAAAGAACAGCTTAAAATAATCACTGATAGTCTAAGAACTTTAGAAGCTAAGTATAAGGATATTTGCGGTGATACTTTAGAACGTGAAAGAAGATTAGATTTATATAAGTTCCAGATAGAAGAAATAGACAATTCAGATATTAAGTATGATGAGGATGAGAAGCTTAAAGCAAAGAGATTACTGCTTATTAATTCTGAGAAGCTATTTAAAAATATGACTCAAGTATATAACAGTATTTTTGAGGGCGACTTAGGTAATGACTGTGCAATTGATATGATAGAGGATAGTATACAAAAGCTAAGTGAGCTTGAGGAAATTGACGACCGATTACAAAGCTTTAAAGCAACTATAGAAAATATTTTATATCAGCTAGATGACATGAAAGCAGAAATAAGAAATTATAGAGATAGTATTGAGTTTAATGATAATGAAATAAATGATATAGAAGAACGCTTAGATTTAATATCTAAGCTTAAAAGAAAATATGGTACTACGATTGAAGATATTTTTGAGTATAGAATTAAGACAGTTGAAGACTATGATACCTTAGTAAATAGCGAGAAGATAGCTCATCAGCTTGAAAAGGAAATAAATGCTTTCAAAGAAAACTATTATGATACTGGTAAAAAGCTGACAGAGCTGCGTAGTAAACTGTCTAAAACACTGGAAAAGCGAGTAGAAAAAGAGCTTGCGGATTTAAATATGAAGGGTTCTACGTTCAATGTAAGTATGAAAAGTGATGAGAATATTATAAGTCCAAAAGGGATGGATAAAATTGAGTTCTTATTGTCCCCTAATCCTGGAGAGCCGCCGAAGCAACTATTTAAAATTGCTTCGGGAGGAGAAATGTCTAGAGTTATGCTTGCAATAAAGAATACCATAACAAAGACAGAAAAAATACCAAGTATTGTTTTTGATGAGGTAGATGCAGGAATTGGTGGAGTTACAGCTTCTATAGTGGGACAAAAAATTAAAAAAATTTCTAGCATGTCACAGATTATTTGTATAACGCACTTAGCTCAAATAGCTAGCTTTGCAGACAATCATATATATATAGACAAGATTATAAGCAAAAACAAAACGTTTACAAAAATAAAAACCTTAGATATAGAAGAGCGAATAGAGGAGATTTCTAGGATGCTTGGAGGCAGTCAGATGGATGAAACTTCTATAGCTCATGCAAGGCAGCTTATTGCGGCGAGTAAGTAATTACAGCAGCATATGCTGCTTTTTTATTTTTTGAAATTTAAATTCAGGAAATTTGAATATATATAGAAAAGTTTTGTCTAAAAGTAAGATTAAAAATATGTTAACGACTATTTAACATTACTTTTCACTATAAAGGCTATTTTAATTATTCTAATTTGGCTTTATAGTAAAGTTTTAAGAGAATAATAGTATTTTAAAAAGGTTAACTTAAAATAAGAGAAAATTAAATGAAGGAAAGACTCTTCTGGGGAAACTGGAGAGTGATGCTATTGCATAGAAGAAATGCCAAATTTTTAATGTTAAATTTAGTCGTTTTGTTTATGATAATGTTTGTGGTAACAAACCTGGTGATTATATACAATTATCCCAATGAAATAAATCTTATGCAAGGGCATAGTCAAAAGCTGGAGAATTCATTTTTGTGTAAGCTTGTCCCAAATAATGAGAAGCAATCCAGCATTGATTTAAGTAAATTAAGTAGTATGTTAACTTCCTTTACACTTATTCAAGCAAATACCGAAGGTAAAACTAATGCAAAATTGAAGATGCTTAATGTTTTGCCTGTTAAAAATGTAACAGTAAATGTAATCCCGGATAAGAAAATAATACCCTCGGGAGAAGCTATAGGTGTAAAAATACAAACCAAGGGTGTCCTGGTAGTCGGGCTTTCTAGTATAACTGCATCAGATGGTAAAAAACGCAGCCCTGCGGCAAATGCAGGTTTTGAGGTCGGAGATACAATATTAGAAATAGATGGGAATAAAGTTGAAAAAGAGAGAGATATAAGTGCAATAGTTAATGAAAACAGCAATAAGAAATTAAACTTTTTAATAGAAAGGTCTGGAACGCAGCATAATCTCAGTGTACAACCAATACAAAGCATTGATGATGACATATACAGGATAGGTCTTTGGGTGAGAGATAATATAGCCGGTGTAGGAACAATGACTTTTTACGATCCTGAAACTAACTCTTTCGGAGCTTTAGGTCATGGTATCACGGATATAGACTCAGGAGTTCTAATAGATATTTCAAAGGGTACAATTTTAAAGTCTAAGGTTGCATCAGTTCAAAAGGCAAGAAAAACAGTACCGGGAGAAATAGTTGGTATTTTTTATGAAAGTGATGAGCCCTATGGTATGATATATGGCAACACAAAGTATGGCATCTATGGGAAGATAAAAAAGCGATATAAAATTGATAATAAAAAAGCTATGCCTATAGCATTAAGCTATCAAGTTAAAGAAGGACCTGCTAAAATCTTATCAACAATTGATGGAGATAAGATAGAAGAATTTGATGTAGAAATACAGAAGGTAAATCGTCAAAGCACTGCAGGTGCCAAAAGTATGATGTTAAAAATTACTGATAAAAGGCTTCTTGATATAACTGGAGGTATAGTACAAGGTATGTCGGGAAGCCCAATAATACAGGATGGAAGAGTTGTAGGAGCAGTAACTCATGTTCTGGTAAACGACCCGACAAGAGGATATGGAATTTTTATAGAGTGGATGCTTGAAGAAGCTGAAGTACAGCTTGAAAGCTCTATAAAGGAAGCAGCAGGTCAATAATAGCAATTATTTAAATATAGGTAAATATTTTACGTTATTCTATAGATATAAAATGTTTAGTGTGAAATAGTAGAGCCTTTAATCCTGTGATTTTTTTTCGCAGGATTTTTTTTCTGAATCTAGAATCAGCTATATATGTTGAATGCTGTCGAAGTGATAATATTGTATTTTTATTAATTACATTTAGTAAGTTATGCAAAACAAGGTTTGATTAAAATTATTATGTTATAAAAATATTTTGTATTGTATTATTATGATGTAAATTTATGTATAATTATGGTGTACGATTCTTTATTGAGAAATAAAGGGAATATCATTACGTTGTCGAATAATTTAACTGCGAAAACAAATGTAGGAGGTATATAAATGAATTTGGAGAAAATTAAGATACTGATTGCTGATGACAATAAGGATTTTTGTTGCATTTTAAGTGAGTATCTAGGAGCACAACCAGACTTTGAGGTTATCGGCATAGTAAAGGATGGGCTAGAGG
>JBAVGO010000038.1:0-21283 GCA_049684915.1 Lutisporaceae bacterium
GTGACATATATACTCCTACCTTCTCCTTAACCTAGCTATAAAAAAGCCATCTATTCCATGTATATGGGGAAATATCTCAACATAACCCTTAGACTTGGTCTGAGACTCAAGCTTTTCTGGTAAAAATGCTGTTAAATCTTCAAGATAATAATCATCATTACTCTCCAAAAATTTATGTACCACATCTATATTTTCACTTTTATTTATAGTACAAGTGCTATATACAAGCACACCCTGAGGCTTCACATATTTAGACGCTGTTTCTAGTATCTGCAGCTGCAGCTTGCTTAGCTCCTCAAAGTTGTCAGGGCTCTTTTTCCATCTTAAATCCGGTTTTCTTCTCAATACACCAAATCCACTACAAGGAACATCCAGCATCACTCTGTCTACCTTGTTAACTAAGGTTTCATCTAAGTCCTTAGCATTATAAAGCTGAGTTTTAACTATATCTATACCCAATCTGCTACAGCTTTGCGATATCAAGTCCAGCTTATGCTTATATATATCCCTGGCTATTATAATCCCTTTGTTGTTCATTAACTCCGCCACGTGAGTTGTCTTTCCCCCAGGAGCACTGCAAACATCAATAATAAACTCTCCTGGCTTGGGATCCAAAACATGTCCTATCAGCATAGAGCTTTCATCCTGTATTTGATACAAGCCATCCTTAAAGGACTGTTTATCATCAATAGAGGATGTACCCTTTATGTATAAAGCTTCCTGATTATAAACACCTTCGCTGCATGTTATCGCTTCCTGTTCCAAAAGCTTTTTTAGATTTTCTCTGTCAGTTTTTAGCCTATTGGTTCTGATAGTGAAGTTTGGTATCTCATTGTTTGCAGAAAGCAGCTGCTCTGTAAACTCGTAACCATAATCCTCCAACCATTTTTTTACTATCCACTCCGGATGAGAGTAAAAAACAGAAAGATACTTTACAGGCTCTTTTCCCTTGTCAGGATACTTTATATCTGCTTTTGATCGGCTAATATTTCGCAACACTCCGTTAGTAAATTTCACTGCTCCTTCATTGCTGTATTTTCTAGCTAGATTGACACCTTCATTGCATACTGCGGAATCAGGTATTCTATCCAAGTACATTATCTGATAAATTCCTGTTCTGATTATATCCTGTATATTCTTATCCAGCTTGTTCTGATTTATTTTAATAAACTGAGAGGCTATCCAATCGATTTTTATCAGATTCTTTAGAGTTCCGTTAACTATTTCAGTGACTAGAGCCTTATCCACTCTACTTAAATTACTCTGCTCTAAGCCCTTTTTCAGAGCTATGTTGGAATAGGCATTTTCTCTTAATACCTTTTGAATTATAAGTAATACAGTTTCTCTTGCGTTTATATTCTTTTCCATAAATACACTCCATCTTTTGTAAAAACTATTGTTCAAATTAATATCAAAGGAATGCAGCATAATTATAGTGCATTCCTTAACTTTATGCTATTTTAGACTAATCTCTTCTTCCTCTCAGAAAAAGCAGTCTCCTACACTAACCTTGTACCAATTTCTATATTATGCCCTCTTAGATATGCTTCAACACCCATTCTTTTTTCATTCTCAAACTGAAGTTCAAGTATCTTTATAGAGCCTTTTCCACAGCTTACCAGAAGATAATCCTTACCAATTTCTGTTATAATTCCAAAGCTGCTATTTTGTGTCTCTTCCTCATAAATCTCACTGCCAAGCACTTTAAAAATCTTATCCATATATGTACTATAAGCACTGGGCCAAGGATAAGTTCCTCTTATTAGGTTGTAAATTTCTCTGACAGGATTTGACCAATCAATTTTACCTGTAGTTTTCAGAAGCATAGGAGCATAAGTAGCCTCATCATGGGGTTGAGGAGTTCTTAAGGCTTTATCCTGCTCAATAAGCTTCATGGTTTCTATCAATGCATCTGCCCCTATCAAAGACATCTTATCATGCAAATCCTTATAGGTATCCTTCTCTTCTATTTCAAACTCTCTTTTTAGAATCATGTCCCCTGTATCCATCCCTTTGTCCATATACATGGTTGTAACTCCGGTAGTTTTATCACCGTTTATTATACTCCATTGTATAGGTCCTGCACCTCTAAATTTGGGCAAAAGAGAGCCATGAACATTTATACAGCCCTTAGGTGGAATGTCCAATATTGCCTGTGATAATAGCTGACCAAAGGCGACCACCACTATAACTTCGGGTGCCATAGCCCTTAGCTGCTCAACAAACTCAGGAGTTTTCACCTTCTCAGGCTGATAAACAGGTATACCATGTTGCTCTGCCAAAACCTTTACAGGCGGTGATGTTAACTTGTTGCCTCTGCCCTTTGCTCGGTCAGGCTGAGTTACCACTCCTATAACCTCATATTCATTGTCAAGTAAAGCCTGTAAACAAGGCACTGCAAAATCCGGTGTTCCCATAAATACAACCTTCATCTTATGTTCACCCTTTCAATATGTTTTGCACGAAACATTTTACATTGTATTCAAAATGTGCAAAACGTTTTCCTTAATCTATGTGTTGCGAAAAATACATACCCATAATACAAAAGCAGATGCTTCTACTGCTTTTGTACATGATAATTTTTTCGCAACACATCTAAATAAGCCTTATTTATTTTCAAGTTTTTCTTGTGGTATGGCTTTATCTATAAATAAAATACCATTTAAATGATCTACCTCATGGCAGAACGCTCTTGCAAGCAATTCTGTTCCAACAACTTCAAAGGTTTCACCATTTCTGTTCGTAGCTCTGACAATAACCTTCTTTGGTCTTTCTACAGCTTCGTTTCGTCCAGGAATGCTTAGGCAGCCCTCATCCTCAATATATTTTCCACCTTCAAAAACAATTACTGGATTTATTAGCTCTATCAAGCCTTCACCAACATCTACTACTACAACCCTTCTAAGTACTCCAACCTGTGGAGCTGCAAGCCCTACTCCATCTTTAGAATACATAGTGTCCTTCATATCATCAAGAAGTGTTATTATTCTTTCATCTATTACTTCTACTTTTTTTGCTGTTTTTCTTAGAATTTCATCGCCCTCTAGTCTAATATTTCTTATAGCCATTTAAATCTCTCCTTACTTAGTTAGTTCTATATTTTATTATACATCAATAGTAATTGTAATATGTTTCTACAATTATATTTACAGCATACTGTTTGGATTTATATCAACACTTATGTTAACGCCTTCCATATCAGTATATTTGGACTTAACCAGCTTTTGAAGCAGTTCTCTTAGTAGCTGTTCACTTTTGCCCTTCAATATTATTTGCCATCTGTATTTGTTTTTTATCTTAGCTAATGGAGCAGTTGCAGGCCCCAGCTTTTCTACCTCAGGACAGCCTTTAATCTCAGCATCCATATATATCCCTATTTCATTGGCAGCATGTATAATTTTATGCTCATCAAAGCCGCTGATTATAATATTGGCTAGATGGGCAAAGGGTGGATAAACAAGCTCTTTTCTTAGCTTTATTTCTTCATTGTAAAAGCCTATAAAATCATGTACCTGTGCATATTTTATGCTGTAATGCTCCGGAGTATAGGTCTGCACTACAACCTTTCCTTCCTTGTTGCCTCTTCCCGACCTGCCAGCCACCTGTGCAATCATTTGAAAGGTTCTTTCAGCAGACCTGAAGTCAGGTAGATTGATACTAGTATCCGCTGTAATAACCCCAACTAAGGTTACATCAGGAAAATCAAGACCCTTTGATATCATCTGAGTGCCTAAAAGCACCTTAGACTTACCACTTCTGAAAATATCAAGTATTTTTTCATGGGAATTCTTAAATCTAGTAGTATCAGCATCCATTCTCAAAGTGTTTTTTATACTGAATTTCTTTTGAAACTCCCTCTCCAGCTTCTGTGTGCCTACTCCAAAATACTTTATATTTTTGCTTCCACATTTAGGGCACAGCTTAGGATTTGGCTTCTGTAACCCGCAGTAATGACAGCTTAGATTATCTTCGTTTATATGATAGGTCAAGGAAATACTGCATCTAGGGCATTTCAAAACCAAGCCACAATCCCTACAGGATACAAAGGTTGAGTGTCCTCTTCTGTTTAAGAACAAAATAATCTGGTTGTTATCCTTTAGAGTCTGCAATATTTCGTCTGTAAGCAGCCTGCTGAAAATTGTCTTGTTGCCCTGCTTCAACTCTTCTCTCATATCAACTACAAAAACCTCAGGCATTTCCTTACCGTTTACTCTGTCCGGCAGCTCCACAAGCCCTAACTCTCCTATTTTCGCTCTATAATAACTTTCTATAGAAGGTGTCGCAGAGCCCATTATAAGCCTTGCATCCTCCAACTGGCTGCGTTTTTCTGCAATCTCTCTTGTTAAGTATTTTGGTTTTATCTCAGATTTATATGTATTTTCATGCTCTTCATCAATAATTATTATTCCTAGGTTGGAAAAGGGTGCAAATATAGCAGATCTCGCACCTACAACTGCTTTTACTTCACCAGTCTTTATCCTTCTCCATTCATCATACTTTTCTCCCTCCGAAAGTCCGCTGTGAAGTACAGCCACCTTTTCTCCCAGTCTGCCCTTGAATCTTGTAATCATCTGAGGAGTAAGCGAAATTTCCGGTACAAGTATAATACAATCTTTATCTCTTTGTATATATTTTTCTATAATATCTAAGTATATCTCAGTTTTACCACTGCCTGTTACACCATGAAGCAATACATTTTTCTTTTGTTCGAAATACTTCTCTATTTGTACAATAGCATCCAATTGAGCATCAGTAAGAAATGGTCTCTTGTCTTCATATATCCTTGATTCTCCGTATCTGTACTCTTCTTTCTCGATAATATTTATATAGTTCTTATTTATTAAAGTTTTTACAGAAGTATCACAGCCTGTATATACTGTTTTAAGCTTTGTTATAGAAATCCCTGGGTTGTTTTTTATGTAATTTAGCAGTTCCTTTTGTTTAACTGCATTTTTATTCAGTTCAGAATTTATGTTTTGATTTATGTATAACAATTTGTCTATTTTTTTGCCTATTTTACTTTTAATAATTTGTTTTTTGGTTATAAGCTTTATATCTTGAAGCTTTTTTAAAAAATACTCCAGCTTGATATCACTAAAATATGATTTCAAGTCCGCAATGCTTGCACTACCATCATTGTCCTCTAGATATTCTATAATATCAAGCAGCTTCTCGCTTTTTATAAGCTGTTGTTTTTTTATTTCATAGTCGTCCTCAATAAGCTCAATTACACTGGTCGATTTGGTTCTTATAGGTGTTGGAATTACTGTCTGAATAGCATCTATATAAAAGCATATGTATTTCTCCTTCATCCACTCAACCAGCTTTAGCATTTTATCTGGGATTAGGGGGTATTCATCAATTAGACTGCTTATTTCTTTTATTCGCTTAATGGGTATGTCCACATGGCCTGTCAGACCAATTACATAAGCTTCTATACGCTTATTTGACACTCCAAAGGGCACGATGACTCTACATCCAGGCTTTATTTTATCTATAAGGCTGTCTGGTATTGCATAATGAAATATCTTATCAGTTGCTTTCGACTTATTATTGATAATTATTTCAGCGAATATTTGTGGCATAGCAACAGCCTCCTTCTTTTTCTACTTCTATGATTATAGCACAAAAAAGGCATCTGCGATGCCTTTTTTTCGCTAGGAAACCCATGGTTTCCTTCGACATGTATTTTTTCGCAACATATATAATATTAATATTCTACAACTTCTATATCTGTTATTTTTACTTCTTCTAACGGTCTAGAAGCCTCATCAACCATAACTTGTGATATCTTATCCACTATTTCAATTCCCTCGAAAACTTGTCCGAATACAGTATGCTTGTTGTCTAGCCATGGAGTACCGCCATTTTCTATATATTTTGTTTGAATCTCAGTAGCAATATTGCTTTGCTTTAACTGTAGTTCTAATTTAGCTCCAAGCTCTTTTTTCTGTACTATAAAGAACTGGCTTCCATTTGTATCTGGACCAGCATTTGCCATTGACAATGCACCTCTAAAGTTATGCAGCTTATCACTAAATTCATCAGCAAAGGTTTCTCCATATATACTTTCTCCACCCTTTCCAGTACCTGTAGGGTCACCACCCTGAATCATAAAATCTGCCATAACTCTGTGGAAAATCAAACCGTCATAATAGTCTTTTTCTGATAGCTTAATAAAATTTTTAACAGTTTTTGGAGCTTCCTTCTCAAAAAATCTTACTTTCACATCTCCCATATTGGTATGTATAATAGCAATTGTTTCTCCCTTTTGTGGAGGTGCAAGTTGGTCGAATTCCGTACTATCACTAAGAGCATTTTTAGGCTGGCAGCCTACAGATAAAATAATAACAATGCAAAGTATTATTACAAAAGCTTTTTTGTTCATTTTGTCCCTCTCCCTTTATGACATAATTTTCTATTTTATTATAGCATAACTTGATACAACGGTGTAGGGATAGATTGCATGACATTATCAACAGAATTTGGAACGACAATAGGGAAGACATTTGTCCTCCCTATCTTATTACACTTACTGCTTTGTTTAATATTATATCAGCCAGTTCATTTTTCTTAATTAAAGGTATTTCTTCTATATTTCCTTGTCTGTCAATGATTTTCACCACATTGGTTTCTACAGCAAAGCCTGCACCCTCAGTCCTTAGATCATTAGCAACTATAAAATCTAAATTTTTCTTCTGTACCTTTGCCTTTGCATTTTCTATTAGGTTTTGTGTCTCCATTGCAAAGCCTATTAATACCCTGTTGCCCTTAACTTTTCCAAGCTCCTGTAGTATGTCAGGATTTCTCTGTAGCTTAATCGTTATCTCATCTTCTGACTTCTTTATCTTTTCATTACTTACTTCTGAAGGTCTATAATCCGCTACAGCTGCACTTTTGATAATTATATCTGCTTTTTCCATATGCTTCATAACTACATCATACATATCTATGGCTGATTCAACATCATATCTCTCAACTCCAAAAGGTGTAGGTAAATTAGAAGGTCCTGATACGAGTATTACCTTCGCCCCTCTGCTTACAGCTTTTTCTGCTATAGCAAAGCCCATTTTGCCAGTTGAGTAATTTGTTATAAACCTTACAGGATCAATAGCTTCTCTGGTAGGTCCTGCCGTTACTAGCACTATCTTACCTTTCAAATCTCTGTTTGGTATTGGTAGTAGCAGTGCCTTTATGACTTCCTCAATAATTTCCGGTTCTGCCATCTTTCCTTTGCCTATGTCTCCACAAGCCAGTCTACCTTCACCAGGCTCAACAAACTTGTAGCCTAGCTGTTTTAGGGTCTCTATATTCTTTTGTACAACAGGATTTTCATACATGTTAGTATTCATTGCAGGTGCAATAAGCTTTATGGACTTAGCTGCCATAACAGTAGTGGACAGCATATCGTCTGCTATGCCATTTGCCAGCTTACCTATTATGTTTGCAGTTGCAGGAGCAATTACTATTATATCAGCTTTCTTTGCCAGTGAGATATGTTCTATCTCCCAATACTTTGGCTGATCAAACATTCCCGTTATCACTTGATTTAGGGATAAGGATTGAAAAGTCAGTGGTGTAACAAATTCAGTCGCTGATTTTGTCATTATCACATCTACATTGGCATTTAATTTCTTAAGTCTGCTGGTAAGCTCGCATGCCTTATAAGCTGCGATTCCTCCACTTACCCCCAATACTATATTTTTACCTTTAAGCATTTTACTCGTTTACCTGTTCTGTTAGCTTTACTACTTTTGTATCCTCTTCACTGTTGATAACAGCTCTCTCATATCCAATTCTACCTTCGGCAATTTCATTTACAGCCACTGTAACAGGCTTATTTGAAGGTGTCTTTGTGAGTTTTGGCTGACCTTCAACAATTTGTCTTGCCCTTTTTGATACTGCAACAACAAGTGTATATTTACTGTCTATCTTCTCCAATAAGGCCCTTAAAGTAGGATATATCATATTGTTCCTCCTTAAAACTATTGTAATCAATTTTACATCTACTATATTTACATTTTTCTGCGATTATAATACTTCTTATATTCTCTGCAGCCTTATACATATCATCATTTATTATTATATAGTCATAATTTCTTGATGAACATACTTCTTTATATGCTTCATGCATTCTTTTAAGTATATCCTGTTCTGATTCTGTACCTCTCGATATTATCCTATGCTTAAGCTCTTCAAAGGAAGGAGGCATTATAAATACAAACACAGCCTCAGGATTATTTTTCTTTACCTGCATAGCTCCTTGAATATCTATTTCAAGTATTATATCTTTTCCTTTTTCTAGCTCCCCTTTTACATAACTTTTCGGTGTACCATAAAAATTATCATACACCTGTGCATACTCAATAAATTCATTTTGACTTATCATCTCTTTGAATTCTTCTTTACTTTTAAAAATATAGCTTATTCCTTCCACTTCTCCAATTCTTGGCTTCCTTGTCGTTGCAGAAACAGATAGCTCAAGCTCAGGTATCTCCATAGATAATAGTTGTTTGCACACTGTACCTTTTCCTGATCCAGATGGTCCCGATATTACAATTAGTAGCCCGCTGTTCATTTGCCCCTCCAAGATTTCTATTCTTCTACCGTATCTTCTGAAATATCCTTGCTATCATCCTTGTCAGTGAGTCTGTGTGCCACTGTTTCAGGTTGAACAGCAGACAATATTACATGATCGCTATCAGTAATTATTACTGCTCTTGTCCTTCTACCATATGTAGCATCAATTAGCATACCTCTGTCTCTTGCTTCTTGTATAATTCTCTTTATTGGTGCTGATTCCGGGCTTACTATAGCTACCAGCCTATTGGCGGAAACGATATTCCCAAAGCCTATGTTTATTAACTTAATGTTCATCTTTTGACCTCCTCTTATTATTCTATATTCTGTATCTGTTCTCTAACCTTTTCAATTTCAGTCTTAATCGAAATAACATTATTTACAACACCCAAGTTTGAAGATTTTGAGCCTATTGTATTGACCTCCCTATTCATTTCCTGAACAATAAAATCCAGTTTTTTTCCTATAGGAGTTTTTATATTTAAGGTCTTCTTGAACTCTTCAAGATGACTGCCAAGTCTTACTATTTCTTCATCAATGCCGGATTTGTCAGCAAATATTGCAACCTCTGTCAAGATTCTATTTTCATCCAGTTGGATTTCTTTTGTCAGTTCTTTTATTTTCTCATAAAGCTTTGCTCTATATTCATCTGCTAAACCAGCTGACATTGCTTTGATATCTTCAACTATATTCTTAATGTTATCCAGCTTTAAAAGCATATCCTTACGAAGTCTTTCCCCCTCTCTGCTTCTCATATCAACAAGTGAGGAAACCGCCTGCTCCAGTGCATCGGACAAAATAGACCACAATAAATCGACATCTTGCTCTTCTGTATCCAGCTTTAGAATATCTGTAAACCTTGTAAGCAGTGAAAGTGAAAGCTCATCCTTTATCCCAAATTGTTCCTTTAGGACATTTAGTGAGTCCACATAAGCTGCTGCCAAATTGGTATCCAGCTTTACTTTAGTATCCTTACCAAAGGAATCATAATTAATGTATATATCTATTTTACCTCTGTTAAGCTTTGAGTTTACATACTCTCTGACCTTTTGTTCTAAGGCTTGAACTACTCTTGGCATTCGAACTGATATATCACTGTATCTATGATTTACAGATTTAATATCTACTGTAAATGTGATATTATCCCTTGTTGCTTCACCTCTACCGAAGCCTGTCATGCTTTTTATCATATGTATCATCCTTCCAATGTTTCGGTTGTGGTTCATTATTCTATGATTATTTACCTATTATCCCTCATTAATACAGATATTTCTATACTATTGTAATTAATTTTTCCAATAAAAACAAGTGTTAAGAGTATTAATTTTAATATATATGTTGCAAAAAAGATTTAGCTTGTGAAATTTCCCTCATATACTTCTACTGCAGGTCCTTCCATATAGATATCCCCTTTGTCTTTCCAATGAATAATCAAGTCTCCACCACGCAGCTGTACATTGACCTTTTCATTTATTAATTCTTGAGCTACCCCTGCTGCTACGCAAGCACAAGCTCCTGTGCCACAAGCGAAAGTATATCCTGCACCTCTTTCCCATGTCCGAATTATTATATTGTCACAGTCAACTACCTTGACAAAATTTACATTTGTTTTATTTGGAAACAGATAATGGCTCTCAATTAATTTTCCATAATGCTGTATATATTCATCCTCTATATGGTCAGTAAAAATTACTGTATGAGGTACTCCCATAATCAAGCTTGTTATACTTATGATCTCATCGCCTACCGTTATAGCCTCATTAATAAGCTGTGGCTTAGTAGGATTTGATGTAAGCTTACCAGCGTCAAAGTCCGGTTTTCCCATGTTTACTATCGCTGACACTACTTTATCCTTTTCCACATTAATATCAATATTCATTATTCCTGCATCTGTTTCTACCGATATTTGTTTCCCTTTTACGATGCCATGATCAAACACATACTTTGAAAAGCAGCGTATGCCATTACCACACATTTCTGGTCTGCTTCCATCTGAGTTATATATTATCATCCTTACATCAGCTATATTACTTCTCTGCACCAGCACCACTCCATCAGCTCCAATACCAAAGCGTCTGTGGCACATCGTCTCTATAGTCTCATTATCCAGTAATATACTATTGTCAAGATTGTTAATAATTACAAAATCATTGCCCAAACCATGATATTTCCAAAACTTCCAATATCTCATAAACATTTCTCCTATTGCTACAGTAACTTCGGTTTGCTGTGTTGATTCATTTTCCATAAATATATAAAATTATTATTGTATATTTATTATTGTATTATATCATAATTTATACATATTAAATACATAGATGCTGGAATAAATTATCAGCAGTGCAATATAAGACTATGTTTTTATTTTTTAATACAGTTATTGTTTACAGTATCGATATAATTAAGCTTTCTTAATGAAAATGCAGTTTTTAAGTGATATACTAACAATGTACTATTGACTTTATATGGAGGTGTTATTATGCCATTTGATGGTTCAGTTATAAATAGTGTTATAAATGAGCTCGACCAGAAAATACTAAACGGTAAAATAGATAAAATATACCAACCAGAAAAGGATGAATTAATACTAGGTATCAGAGGCAACAGAGAAAATCTCAAGCTTCTTTTAAGTTCCAGTCCAAACTATACAAGACTTCATCTAACAACAGAAAATAAGACTAATCCTCAGACTGCTCCTACCTTCTGTATGCTTCTTAGAAAGCACCTTTTAGGGGGTCGTATTAGCTCAATACATCAACCAGAATTTGAGCGGATTATCGAAATTACCATAGAATGTCTTGATGATCTAGGTTATAGCACAAATAAGATGCTTATAATCGAAATAATGGGGAGACACAGCAATATAATTTTTGTAGATAAAGATTCAAACAAGATAATCGACAGTATAAAGAGAGTTAACTTTGAAATGAGCAGTGTACGGGAAGTACTACCGGGAAGACAATACAGCTATCCTCCTTCAGGAGCAGAAGACAATTCTCCAAAGCTAAGTCCCCTAAACGTCTCCTTTGAAGAGCTCATAGAAAGGGTGGAGCAACAACAGGACAGCATAAAAGCTGATAAATTCCTTATGAAGGTCTTCAATGGCATCAGTCCTGTAGTAGCTAAAGAGATATGTACCTATGCTGCAATAGAGTTTGATACAGATATCAGTAGACTAAGCGATGCCAACAGAGATATTCTATACAAGGCAATTGTGCAATTTTCCACCAGACTTAAAGAACATCAATACAAGCCCAATATTATTTTTGAAGATAAGAAGCTTAAAGACTTCTTCTGCCTTGACCTTAAGATGTACAGCCATCTGGATAAAGATTATATGACAAGCATTAGTGAAGCAATAGAACAGTTCTACTCAACTAAGGACAGCAAGGACAGAATAAAACAAAAGTATGGAGATATTCAAAAGATAATAAACAATAGACTGGATAGATGCTACAAAAAGCTTGAAAAATTAAACGATGAGCTTACAAAGGCTCATGAAGCTGAGATATACAAGCTTTATGGAGATTTAATAATGTCCAACCTCTATCAAATAGAAAAAGGCGTTCATAATATAAAGCTATTAAACTACTTTAGCGAAACCAGTGAATACATTGACATACCTATGGATTTTCAGCTTACTGCTATAGCAAATGCTCAAAGATACTATAAACGATACAACAAATCAAAGTCAGCTCTTATCTCCATAGAAAAACAGCTTCAAGAAAATAAACAAGAAACACTTTACTTTGAGAACCAAGCAGATAATTTAGAAAAGTGTACCGAGGAATTGGAGATAAATGAAATAAGAAAAGAACTTGCAGATCAAGGCTACATAAAGAAAAAGAAGGAAGGCAAGGGCAAAAATAAGGCTGTTGCCCCCTCTAAGCCCATGCATTTTGTATCCTCTACAGGCTTTGATATATTTGTTGGGAAGAATAACGTACAAAATGATTTGCTTACTATTAAGCTTGCATTGCCTAATGACTTATGGCTGCATACCAAAGACATTCCAGGCTCCCATGTTATAGTGAAAACAAACGGTAAGCAAGTGGATGATGCCACTTTGTTAGAAGCAGCTAACCTAGCAGCCTATTATAGCAAAGCGAAAAATTCTCCCAAGGTGCCAGTAGACTATGCTCCAAAAAGAAATGTAAAGAAACCAAACGGTGCAAAGCCTGGCATGGTTATATATGAGAATAACAGAACCGTATATATTGATCCCAATGAAGAAGCTGTTCAAAAACTAACAAAAATTAACTAAAGCAAAAGTCCGTTGAATTAATTAAAATTCAGCGGACTTTTGCTTTAGAATTACAGTATTACTTTTCCTCTAAAGTCTTCTAAGCTATTAAAACCATTTTTCTGCATATATTGCTCTATACCCTGTAAAAGCTCAATAGGTGCAAAAGGATTTACAAAATTATAAGTGCCTACTGCCACCGCAGTTGCACCAGCCAGTATGAATTCTACAGCATCCTGCCAACTGCTTATGCCACCCATGCCTATTACAGGTACCTTTACCGCTTGTGCAACCTGCCATACCATTCTCACCGCTACAGGCTTAACAGCTGGCCCTGAGAGACCGCCAACCACATTTGCCATTATTGGCTTTCTAGTGTTTATATCAATAGCCATACCAAGAAGAGTATTAATCAAGGATATGCAGTCTGCACCAGCTTCTTCTGCTGACAGTGCAATTTCCTTGATGTCTGTAACATTGGGAGATAGCTTCACAATGAGTGGCACCTTGCAGTATGACTTTACACTTTTTGTGATGTTGTAAACAGAATCACATTTAGTTCCAAAAGCCACTCCCCCCTCCTTTACGTTAGGACAAGATATATTAAGCTCAATAGCATCAACCTGTTTACCTAGAGTTTCCGCCATTTCACAATATTCGTCTACAGTATTGCCTGCAATATTAGCTATTACAGCAGTATCATATTTTCTTAGGAATGGCAGTTCCTGCTCTAAAAACATTTCTACGCCAGGGTTTTGTAACCCTACGCTGTTTAATATTCCGGCAGGTGTTTCTGCTATACGAGGAGCTTTATTGCCCTCTCTTGGCTTTAATGTGAGTCCTTTTGCCACCACTGCCCCCAATTTGCTTAAATCGTAAAATTCTCCATATTCCCTGCCAAAGCCATAAGTGCCCGAAGCAGTCATCATAGGATTCTTAAGTCTTAGTCCCCCAATATTTACTTCCATGTTAAGCATCAAAAGCTACCTCCTTAGCATTGAAAACCGGGCCATCCTTACAAGCCTTTTTATGATGCCATTCTGCATCCTCGCCCTTTACCTTGCAGGCACATACAAGACAGGCACCTATACCGCAAGCCATTCTCTCTTCTAATGATACATAACACTCAACATTATTTTTGCTACATATATCAGCTACGATTTTCATCATAACCTTTGGGCCACAGGTATACACTATATCATAGCTATTTATATTTTTCTCCAGCAGCTCTGTTACATATCCCTTATATCCGAGGCTACCATTCTCAGTAGCTACAGCAACCTTATCGCAGGCGGCTTGATATTCCTCCAGCTTATATACCTCATCTCTAAAACCAAGATATGCATCGCATTGCTGTAACCCGTGTGCCAGCTCCAGAAGAGGAGCAGTCCCCATACCGCCACCTACTACTGCACACCTTTTCCCTTCAAATATTGGGAAGCCTTTTCCCAAAGGGCCCATTATATCGAGGATTGTTCCTTTCTGTATTGTGGACATTTCTTCTGTTCCTTGTCCTATTACTTGATAGACTATTGCTACTGTGTCATTCTCTTTATCTGTTCTATTTATACTTATTGGTCTTCTTAGTAAAGGATACAGTCCAGAGTTTATCTTTACATGAATAAACTGACCAGGCATAGATTCTTTTGCAAGCTTATCTGTCTTAAGTACCATTTCATAGACATTTGATGCTAGTTGATTATTTTGTAGTACCTCACATTTTTCATTAAACATTTTAACACCTACCATGCAATTTTATTATTCTTTTCTAATTCTTTGTTTATGGCATTTCGCATATTAATTGCTGCTTCTCTTGCAGCTAATCCAAACTCTTTATCACTAAACCTGTCTGCATATTCCTTAGACTTATATGCAGCTATTATTCCCCTAGAGGAGTTCACTATAGCGCCTAAACCATCTTCATTAAAGCAATCTACTACATCCTCTGCTGTACCTCCTTGAGCTCCATAACCAGGTACAAGAAGGTAATTGTTTTTCATTAGCTTTCTAAGCTTTGCTGCCTCTTCTCTATAAGTTGCACCTACCACTGCACCTACAAAGCTGTATCCCTTATCTCCAACATATGCTTCACCTAATCTTACTACCATATCAGCTACATGCTCATATATTGTCTTACCGTTGCAAACAAGGTCTTGCAACTCACCAGAGGATTTGTTTGAGGTTTTAACCAATATGAATATTCCCTTTTCATTTTCATTACAGTGCTTTATAAAAGGCTCCAATGAGTCAGTTCCAAGGTACGGGTTCACTGTAATAAAATCTGTGTTTAGTGAATACTCCTTTTCGCCTAGGTATGCTTCTGAATAAGCCTCTGCGGTACTGCCTATATCTCCTCTTTTTACATCTCCTATTACTACTAAACCCTTTGACCTTGCGTAGTCACAGGTTTGCTTGAAGCAATTTAAGCCTGCTATTCCATATTGCTCATAAAAAGCTATCTGTGGCTTTACAGCTGGTACAATGTCATATATGCTATCAATAAGTTCCTTATTGTACAAATAAAAAGCTTCTGCAACCCCCTCTGAATAATCCTTATGCTTTGACATAGCCTCTTCTCTAATATATGCAGGTACATAATCAATTCTAGGATCTAGACCTACCACGGTGTGGTTCTTACACTTAATAGCTTGTTCAATTAGTCTATTTACTATCATTATTTCTCCCCCTTTTTATATACTATTTGACCATTTACTATTGTATATACAACCTCTCCCTTGTAGCTTCTTCCATGGAAAGGTGTGTTTTTGCCTTTTGAGTAAAAATCATTTTTGTTTATTATCACAGTTTTGTTTAAGTCAACAATTGCAATATCTGCTACTGCTCCCACCGTAAGCTTTCCTCCATTTATACCCAGTATATTACTGGGATTTTGGCTCATCTTGGCTGATAATTCTTTCAGGCTTAACAACCCTGTCTCCACCAGCTCTGTATAACACACAGAAAATGAAGTTTCTATGCCAGATATACCAAAAGGAGCCTTGTAGAAGTCATTTCCCTTCTCATCCTGATGATGAGGAGCGTGATCTGTAGCAATTGCATCAATAGTGCCATCCTTTAGTGCCAGCTTTAGAGCTTCTATATCTTTGGTAGTTCTTAGAGGAGGATTTACTTTGCAGTCTGTATAGCCCTGCTTTATTATATCTTCACTTAAGGCTAAATGATGTGGAGTTACTTCACAGGTCACTTTTGTACCTTGTGCCTTAGCCTTTCTTATTATATCTGCTGAACCTTCGGTACTAACATGAGCTATGTGTATCTTATAACCTGCTTCTTTTGCCAGCATAGCATCTCTAGCTATAGGCTGCTCTTCTGTCAGATTTGATATTCCTAGAAGACCTAGCTCTTCTGACTTTTTGCCCTGATTGATAATCCCGCCATTTACTAAGCTTTTATCCTCACAGTGATCAATAAGCAGTAAGTCATGTTCTTTAGCTACTTTTAAGGCTGAAATCATCAATTCGTTATTTGAAACAGGCTGACCGTCATCAGAGAAAGCTACTGCTCCAAGAGATTTAAGCTTTACCATATCAGTGAGCTCTTCACTTTTCTGATTTATAGAAATAGCCGCTATGGGAAGCACATTTACAACAGCATCTTCTTTTATAATATCCATGAGCAGTGATAAGCTTTCTTGATTATCAATTACTGGCTTTGTGTTTGGCATACAGCAAATTGTAGTATAACCACCCCTTGCAGCCGCCTTAGTACCTGATGCTACGGTCTCCTTATTCTCAAAACCCGGCTGTCGTAAGTGGCAGTGCATGTCTACAAAGCCAGGCATTACTATCAAGCCATTAGCATCAATAATTTGCTCTGCTTCATAACAAAGTCTCTCCCCTATGTCCTCTACAATTCCATCCTTGATAAAAACATCGCACTGAGTAGTGTAATCATCAATAACATCTACAACATGAGCATTTTTGATAAGCATTTTCAAATATTTTTACCTCCTTCGGCATGTGATTTAATTTTTTATATAAAAAAACAGAGTAGAAATTACTACTCTTCTTCTGCAATGGACACTCCATCCTTATTATCAATTTCATTGACCATTACAACCACTATTTCATTTTTTGAGGTTGGCACGTTCTTACCTACAAAGTCTGCTCTTATAGGAAGCTCTCTATGCCCTCTATCTACTAATACAGCAAGCTGTATGCTTCTAGGTCTGCCCAAATCAATAATGGCATCTAATGCTGCTCTTACAGATCTGCCTGTATATAGAACGTCATCAACTAATATTATCTTTTTGTCAGCTATGCTAAATTTTAAATCCTGTAATGTATTATTGCTATATACTTCTTTTATCTTATCATCTCTATAGCTTGTAATATCTATAATACCAACTGGGAGCATTACTCCTTCTATGCTATTTATCTTTTCTGACAAACGATGAGCTAAAGGAACACCTCTAGTATGTACTCCAATAAGAACTATGTCCTCAATCCCTTTATTTTTCTCAATTATTTCATGTGCTATTCTTGTCATTGCCCTGTCTATCGCTTTTTCATCCATTATTTCGGTTTTTAGCTTCATTGCATTACCTCCTAAGATAAAAAAATAACTGCCATAGGCAGGTATAGGTATAGAAATATTCCTTTCTATATACCTTCCCGACCTCACAGGGCTAGATTAAAGGTTTATCGTATTTGATTTTACCATATACTGCATTTACTGTCTATAGCTATTATTATTTTCTTAGCTTATTTAAAATTGTCTCAAAGTAATCAGGTAAAGGTGCTTCAAACTCCATGTATTTTCCTGTGCGAGGATGAACAAAGCCTAATATCCTAGCATGTAATAGCTGCCCCTTGGTCTCAAAACGCTGCTTCTTATAACCATATACCAAATCTCCCACAATAGGATGACCTATAGATGCCATATGTACACGAATCTGATGAGTTCTTCCAGTTTCTAAGCGTGCCTCAATAAGTGTAAAGCTGTCATAGCTCTCCAGTACCTTGTAGTGTGTAACTGCCCTTTTACCGTTTCTTACTACAACTGCCATTTCTTTTCTATCCTTAGGATTTCTTCCTATTAAAGTTTCTATAATGCCTGTATCATTCTTAACTCTACCCTCTACAAGAGCATTGTAGCATCTGGTAATACTGTGCTCCTTCAACTGCTCTGACAGTGAGGCATGAGCTTCATTATTTTTTGCAATTACAATAACACCCGAGGTATCCTTATCAATTCTATGTACTATACCTGGGCGCATAACTCCATTAATGCCTGATAGACTATCACAATGACTTAACAAAGCGTTGACTATTGTACCTGTATAATTTCCATGGGCAGGATGAACCACCATGCCTTGAGGCTTGTTTATAACTACTATATCCTCATCCTCATAAACAATGTTTAAATCAATCTTCTCTGCCTTTACATCCAATGGCACAGGGTCAGGTATCTGCACTTTTATGAAATCATTTTTTCGCAGCTTATAATTGGACTTACTATCTTTTTCATTGACTAATATCGCATTCTGATCAATCAGCTTCTGAATATATGAACGTGATTGCCCTTCTATACTGTCTGATAAAAAGGCATCTAGACGCATCCCAACATTTTGCTCTTCTATGGTAAAATTCAAAATCTCCATCATTTATCCTCTTTAAGTTAGGTTTCCTTTGTAAAAAGTATTGCTATGCTTAAGGCTATAGCTCCTACTACTACAGCAGAATCTGCTATGTTGAAAACAGGTGGAAAAAAACGAAAATGTATAAAGTCTACTACATATCCAAGTCTTATTCTATCAATAAGGTTTCCAATAGCACCACCAAATATCATAGCAAGACAAATTGATATAAATAAATACTTCTTATACATCTTAAATATAAAGTACAATACAACAATTGCAATTAGTGATGTAGAAATAATAAAGAATAACCTTTGATTCTTGAACAATCCAAAAGCCATTCCAACATTTTCTACATAAGTAAAGCTTAAAAATCTCTCTATTACAGTTATGCTTGCTTTATCCATTAAATTAGCTACTGCAAGACTCTTTGAAAATTGGTCTGCTGCTATAATCGCTGCGATTATTAAAATAGGATACACTGTCATTCCCCCCTTATGCATTTTCTTAGATATATTACTATAAATTATAACATAATGCACGAAAAATAATACAGCAAAATGCATTCAATAAAAGAAAATAGATATGCACTGCATACCTACTCAATTTGCTTTTTAAAACTGGAATTGCTAATCTGGTCTACATCCTCTACATATCCTAAGTTATCTTCATGGTCAAAGTTGTTATCTGACATTCTTACGTTATAATCATTTAGAGCTTGCCAAGTATCCTCACCATCAAAGCCCACTTCATCGTGTATAGTATTATCTCTAAAAGAAAACTGTAGGGGCGGAAGCAATACTTGTTCTTCTATGGGTCTGCCTTTTTCTTCATCATTTACTTTTTGCTCATAATTGTTTTCACACTCTATACAAAATCTTGCATGAGGTACAACTTCCAGTCGATCCTCTTCTATAGCCTTATGACATGCCTCACACTCTCCGTAGCTGCCCTTATGTATTTTGTCTAGGGCAACATCTATTTCACTTAACATATATTTGTCATTTGTCCTAAATGACAAATTCTTCTCTGCTTCATAGGTTTCAGTTCCTAAGTCTCCAGGATGATTGTCATAGGAGGAAAGCTCACTAGTTGCATCCTTTAGCGATACATCCATCCCTAGAGTATTTGAAAACAGCGAATCTTCTCTTTCCTTTTTCTCTTCACTCAATAAATACTCAAAATGCTTCAACTTATTATTATCCAAAATATCAGCTCCTTCTATCCTTATAAATAATCCTGAACTATCTTCACTATTTCTGCAATGAACTTACCAATTATCGGTATATTCAAAAACACTGCCTGCCTTAGAAAATAAAGCATCATAGCTCCAAGCACGGTAAAGCCTATAGCACTACCAAAGCCCCTTGCCAATCCTGCAATAAAATTGGCAAACAGCATAGACTTTGGTTTCGACATCATAGTGACATAATCACCCAGCTTTGCCTTTTCAAGCATCAGTGAAATTTTATCAAGCCTGCTCTCCAGCTCCTTAACTTCAGTTTTTTTCTTATTCATAAGCCATCCTCCTGAAGTATAAGAAAATAACACTATGGAGATTCTCCACGGTGTTATTTTCTTTATATTTATATAAAAATATTCATTATTAAATTATATGCTTCTCTTACGTATATCTAAAAATTTTTTATAATTCTTTTAAATTGATGTTTAATGCTTCTAACTCAGATTCCAGCAATGTCCTGAATCTTGTTTTAAAGATTTGAACATCTTTTTTGAGATTTTCATACTCTCTATGTATATCTACAACACCGTTATTTGCTTCTTCTATGATTCTTTTTGCTTGTTCTTCTGCTTCCCTAATTATTAGCTCTGACTTACTCCTTGCATTCGCTACTACATCTTCAGCCGTAGTCTGTGCAACAATTAGAGTGCTTTGTAAAGTTTTTTCCATTAAGGAATAATTGTCAACTCTCTCATTAACTATACCTATTTTGTCTTTTAACTCACCATTTTCTCTGTATAATCTTTCAAAGTCAGTTACTACCTTATCTAAAAATTCATCTACCTCTTCTTCTTTATAGCCTCTCATAGCCTTCTTAAATTCTTTATTGTGTATTTCCATTGGAGTTAACATAATTCAAACCTCCCTTAAACAAACTTTCTTATAGTTATTTTAGTTCTATCCTTCTTTGTATTTCCCGTTATTTCATCAAGTATTATTCTGCCTTTGCCTCTTATGGAAATAACATCACCTTGTTTAATAGTTTTTGAGATTAGCTCTTTTTCTTCCCAGTTAATCCGTACCTTTCCTGACTTTATAAGCTCTGCAGCCTTCGTTCGAGAGATTCTAAACCCGACACTTATAATGCTGTCAAGCCTTAAGGAGGCAACGGTAACATTTAATACTTCTTCTTTCTCTTCAGTAACATTTACATTCTCTGCTATTTTTAGCTTTACAGGTAGGCTTCCTACTCTATCAAGGTTATACAAAATATAATCCGATATTTCCTTAGTGCAAACTACATAGGCCATTTCCTCCTGAAGTAAAATGTCTCCTATAGTTTCTCTCTTTATACCGCTACCCATAAGACTTCCAAGAAAATCTCTGTGTGTCGGTTTTTTAGAGCCTTTATTATACCATGAGATTTCTAATATCTCATACATAACTTCTACCTGCTCTAAATCAATATCCTCATGATATATTATACAAAGCTTTCTTTCACTGTTTTGTATTCCACCCTCAAACTGATACCCTATATCTCTTTCACAATCAAGCAATTCCTCTACAATCTTCTGTTGCATTGGATCTAAAAAACTGGTAGATTTATAAGTAAAATTCTTTTTACAGTATTCTACTATATCCAGTATTTTATTGACCAGCAGGCGCTGATCATAGTCTG
>JBAVGO010000039.1:0-19349 GCA_049684915.1 Lutisporaceae bacterium
TGAGAGATTTAGATCTAGAATACTTCACATGATGGCCAGTTAAAATAAAACTCCCGCTAGTTTTTATACTAGCGGGAATCCATTATTTCTTATTTTGTCGGGTTACCCCAACTATTGACATAGAGCCTTTATACCCTATAGATACCTCTTGGATAGCTCTAGCAGCGTAGCTCTATTGTTTAGCTCAGGCTGTTCCAACACTTTATCAAATAGTGTTTTAAGCACAGTACCCAGTATCTTATCCTGCTTAAAGCCTATTCCTAAAAGATCATCACCGTTGACAGCCAGCTCCTTAATAGTTAGACACTGTTTATCAGCCATAATTTTCTCATATATTGCATTTACTCTGTCAAGCATAGACAGTCTTTCTGCAGCTTTTTCAGAGCTCTGAGCACTTATATCGGCTTCTTTGACTTGCAGCCAAGCTTCAAATAAATCTGCTCCGATCTCAGCAATCGCTTTTCTTACACTTTTATCACTTTCCCCAAGCTGTCTGTCGTGATGAAGTATCAAAAGCTTAATTTTATTTATTGAGGAATTATCAAAGCGTAAACGTTGCATAATGCTTTCTGCCTTTTGAACACTCACGCTCCCATGGTCATAAAAATGATTGATGCCTTCGTTATCCACGCTTATTGTAGCTGCTTTTCCAATATCATGAAGCAGCATAGTCCAGCGAAGGTTAAGGTCGTGAGCAATATTTGAGGCAGAATGCAGACTGTGAAGAGCGACATTGTACATATGATATGGATTGTGCTGTTCTATACCAAAGCAACAATCTAGCTCAGGCATAATCTGCTTTAGGAGTCCTGTAGCATGAAGCAGCTCAAAAGCTAAGGGGTCTGCCATAAGAGTTTTATTAAGCTCTTCTCTTATACGTTCGGCACTGATATTCTTTATAAGTATGCTGTGATTTTTTATAGCCTGTAAGGTAAGAGGCTCTATGTCATATCCAAGCTGAGCACTGAAGCGTACTGCTCTTAGCATCCTCAGGGCATCCTCTTCAAATCGATCCTCTGCATTACCCACAGCTTTTATCATTTTATGCTCAATAGAAAGAAGTCCCTTGAAGGGATCAACTAAACCTTGGGTCGGGCTATAGGCCATTGCATTGATAGTAAAGTCTCTTCTGCTTAAATCGACATCTATACTATTAATAAAGTCTACCTTTTCAGGCTTTCTGTTATTTATATATTTTCCTTCTGTTCTATAAGTTGTAACCTCGTAGGCGGTACTATCCACTAACACAGTGACGGTACCATGCACAAGCCCTGTATCAAATGTTTTATTGAACGTAGCCTTTACATCCTCGGGCTTTGAATTTGTTGTTATATCCCAATCCTGCGGGCTTCTGCCTATAATAGAATCCCTAACACAGCCTCCAACTACAAATGCCTCAAAACCCTTTTGCTGAAGCTGCTCAATAATATATATTACTTGAGGAGGAAGCTCAATTGTTATTTTGTTACACAAAATCATCACCTCGTTATAATATATATGTTGCGAAAAAGATTTAACATACACAAAAGCAGTAGAAACGTCTGCTTTTGTATTATCGAAACTGTATTTTTCGCAACATATGAATCAAGGAAAATGTTTTGCGCATTTTGAATTCAATGTAAAATGTTTAGTGCAAAACATATAGCATATATAGATTATATCAAATCTTTATATGCTATTATACAGCTATTATCCTCCTAGTGTGACATCCTGATCTTGATACCATTCTAAAGCTTTATAAAAATGCTCTGACTTAAAGTCCGGCCACATATCATTTATAACATAGAAATCAGCATATATTGACTGTACGGGAAGGAAGCCGCTTAATCTATATCGACCTCCCCATCTTAGAATAAGATCTATTCTTGAGATATCAGAAGAAGCTATTTTGCTGTAAAAGTTATTGCTGTCTGCATCAGGATGCATGTGTGCATGATTCAGGTCCCAGTTCCAGCCATAGTTCACTAAGAAGTTTATCTTAATTGTACCTTTACCAAATGTAACTCTATTGGTGTATGGCAAAAGCTCTTTTGGAAACAATGGAGAATCTGTATTACCTATAACCATAAGGTTCGCATCTCTATTAGAAAGCTTATTTACTGCATCAATACATGCCTTGGTAAAGGCTTCTGTCTGCTGACTTGGTCTCTTGGTGTTATCCTGTGTAAAGCCATAGAAGGTTATCTCTTTGATGCCGTTTTCTATACAAAGTTTATAAAGCTCAAAGCCTGGATCAATTCCAAAATTATAGCCGTCCTGCTTATTCATTCCATTTGAAACTGCCCACCTTCTATTGCCATCCGGGATAATGCCTATGTGGTTTGGCACTCTCTTAAAAATGTTCTTGTTCATATTTCTCCCCCAATATTGCTTTTTAAATATTATTTACAGTATGAACAAAAATTAATCATACTCGTAGTTGTAAAAAGGCTTCTATGAGGTCTAAATGTAAGATAGCAGATGTGTTATAATATAATTAATATTAAACACTTGATAGCAAATAAAGGAGTTGTGTGTTAATGAAACGAAAAACACTGATTTCAACAATTCTTATAATTATTTTCATAATTTCAATCACTGCCTGTCAAAAAGATATCTCAGATGTAGAAGATAGTCAAGGTGACAGCAACTTAGAGAATAACGTAGGTAATATTAGCAACGGGGGGATTGTAGCTTACAAGGATGGATGGGTATACTTTACTAATGAGCTAGATAATTTAAGTGTTTACAAGAAAAAGTCAGAATCCGATGATGCTGTTAAAGTAAGCTCAGATAGATCAATGTTTTTAAATGTATCAAATGATTGGCTTTACTATAGTAATATAAGTCCAGATGCAAATGGAGAAATTTATAAGCTCAAGCTTGACGGTACAGAAAGAGTTAAGCTTAATGAGCATAAATCCAGCTATATAAGTGTTGTTGGAGATTGGATATACTATAGCAATGCTTCTGATGGAAGAACAATATATAAGATGAAAACTGATGGAAGCAATAGTACAAAACTGACAAAGGATTTTTCCTCATACCTTTCTATAGAGGGAGAT
Organism: Lutisporaceae bacterium; assembly: GCA_049684915.1. Lineage (GTDB taxonomy): Bacteria > Bacillota > Clostridia > Lutisporales > Lutisporaceae > GWB2-37-7. Next base: position 3,045 of record JBAVGO010000039.1, read on the forward strand.
TGGATATTTTATAGTAATGGAACTGATAAACAGATACTATATAAGGTTAAGACAGATGGGAGCGAAAGAACTAAAATATGTGAGGATGAGGTTACATTTGTTAATGTTCAAGAAGATTGGATATATTATTGCAACAAATCCGATAACAGTAAGCTATATAAAATCAAAGCTGATGGTAGTCAAAGAACAGAGCTTTTTGACCAAGCTGTTAATTATATAAATGTAAATGGACAGTGGATATATTTTTCAAATAACAATAGCGATGATAAAATATACAGAATAAAGCTTGATGGCAGCGATGAAATGGTTATAAATTATGAGGCATCAAGTCATTTGAACATTGCTTATAATTATGTTTATTATATTAATGAATATAATAAATTGAACAAAATAAAGCTTGATGGTGGAAAATCAACGACGGTAATAAAATAGCATTTAGTAGGTGAGCATAATTGAAATTTATGAAAGATTTTAGTTTGTTGGATATAAGGCTTGAGAAGGAAAGCAGTGAAGCTCTGTATATACAGCTGTATAAACAAATGAAGAGCTTGATACAGCGAGGAATTATTCAAGAGGATTATAAGCTTCCGTCTATAAGGGATTTTGCAGGAACGTTGAATGTCAATAGCGTGACTATAGTAAATGCATATAAACTTTTGGAGGATAGTAAGCTTATATATAAGAAGCAGGGGAGCGGTTCCTATGTAATGCCTCTAAAGGAAAGGTTAAACATTATATCTGATAACATTGAAATAGATGAAGAATTAGAATACAGCTATAGCGAGGAGGAGGGCTATATAAATTTTGCTACAGCGTCTCCTGATCCCAAGCTTTTTCCTATGACTGAGTTTAAAAAGGCTATCAATGACGTGATTGAAAGAGATGCAGGGACTGCTTTTATGTATCATGACAGCAGGGGCTATCTACCTTTAAGAAGTTCTATAGCGGAGTATTTAGCAGATCAAAATATCGTAGCTCAAGCAGAAAATATCTATATTATATCTGGCGGACAGCAGGGAATCGATATTATATCAAAGGCATTGCTATCTAATGGAGACTATGTTTTTGTTGAGAGCCCTACATATATGGGGGCTGCATCGCTCTTTAAGTCAAGAGGGGCAAGGATAGTAGAAATACCAATACTTTCTGATGGACCGGATATGAATGAGCTTGAAAAGATGCTGCGTATGATAAAACCAAAGTTTATGTATACAATGCCTAACTTTCAAAACCCTACGGGCTGTAGCTATTCAGAAAGAAAAAAGAAGCATCTTATGCTGCTCTGTAGGAAATATAAGCTATTGGTTGTAGAAGATGATTATTCAGGAGATTTGAGCTATACTGATAAGCCTGCGGTGCCGTTAAAGGCGTACGATAAAGGCGATAGTGTAATATATATAAAAAGTTTTTCAAAGATATTCATGCCAGGTCTTAGAGTTGCGTTTCTTTTAATACCTGAGCATATAAAAAGAGATATCGCATCAGCTAAGTATATGACTGATATTTCCACCTCTGGCTTTATGCAGAGGGTATTAGATGTATATCTGAAAAGAAACATATTAAGAGAACATATTCAGTACATGCGAAAGGAATATAGCATAAGGTATTTGGAAGCAACAAGAGCTGTAAAAAAGTATCTTAGGGGGGCATCCTTCAATCAGCCTAACGGAGGGTTAAATCTTTGGATCAAGCTGCCTGAAGATGTCACTGCCAGTAATTTAAACGAGCTTTGTAAGCAAAATGGGGTACTTCTTACACCGGGTACATGCTTTTTAAAGGGGCAGGAAGGTGAGGAACATATAAGAATCAGCTTTGCAGGAGTAAGCTCAGCAGATATAACGAAGGGCATAGCAATCATAGGCAATGCAATGGAAGAAATAAAAACAAACAGCAGATTAAATAAGTGATAATAACGCAGTATTCTGTAAGATGAATAGGTGTGTTTGGATTTAAGCATATTTTAAAGTTTGACTAATACACTAAAAGGGGAGGGATTACTTTGCGAAAGCTTATTGCTATATTTGTTATATGTGCATCTATACTGTACGGTGTTATGCTTTGCTATGCAGGAGAAGAAGACAGCAAGCAAGTTAATCTGCCCTTAGCATCAAAGTATGAAACCAAACAAGCACTGGACCAACTAAACTCTTTTATGACTGAAGGGTCAGGGGTTCTTGTGGAACAGCAATTGAATTTAAATATACTGGAAGGCTTTAATTATCTAGGCTATGACTATACTAGAAGCTTTGATGGTAAAAGCTTAGCAAGAACAATAAACTGGAGTGGACACTATGCAGCTTGTGCACCTATTTATCAAAGTGAAATTTACAAAGGGTACTATAAGGTCAGAACAGAAAAGCTGTTAAGGAAATATAGAATTACTCAGGTATTTGATAATGCAGCTTTTGCGAGAACAGCAAGACAAGAATTTAATAATTATATAAAAGTAACAATAAAAAATGAAAACACAAGGAAGCAACTGGTAATATTGCTACAGGAAAGGCTTATGGATAAGCTCATTGAGCTTGAGCCAAGCAAACGAAAGACTGTGCTTGATGAGATATATTCACTGAGACTGCCAGACAATGTTGCGTTATGCAATGATTACATATATCAGGTTTTTGAAAGTCAGGTAAGAACAGAGGTTTTAAGCCAAATGCTTGATATAAATAAGGAAGAGCTTACTAAGCTTGCTCATAATGTTGCAGTTTACATAACTGTAGATAGAAGCGGCACTCTACAGCTTCAATTTGAAAATTCAGAAGGAAAAGTAGAGAAGCTTCAGATTTTGAATGTTATAGAGGATAATGATAGCTATAGAGGCTTGACTGTATTGTATGAGCTGTACGGTAAACAGGATTGCAGCTTGATTTTTACAGATAATGATAATAAAGAACATAAAATTGATATAAATAGAGCCTTAGCTGCAATAAGCTTAGATGAAGAAGGATATGTTCAATTGAAGCTTGATGGATTGCTAGAGCAGAAGAATACTGATATAGACGGTTCAAACCAGATAGAGACAGCAGTTACAAATGACAAAATGTCTTCTGAGGAGCAACTGGAGGTTTTAGAATCCTCATATTTAAGTAAAGCATCAGAAGCTCAAGGCATTGTAAAAGAGCTCAATCGGTATAGCATGTATTTGGAGCTTAAAAATGAGGGTATAAACAATTACTTTACCAGAAAGTTTGAGGCTGAGAAGAAAGCTTGGAAAGCCGCCTTGGAAATCAAGTTAAATAAGTTTGGTGTTGGAGGCATGTCAGATTTTGCAGCATATATAAAGCAATTTGTATTGCTTAGCAGAAGTGAGCTTGGGCAATCAGAAAGAGGAAAGGTAGTTGTAGCCAAGTTTAGAAACTCAGTTGTACAATTTAGACAGCCTAATGACAGCAGCTTATGGATAACAGACATACTTTACAATATAAAATATATGAAATAAAAAATGTGTTTTTCCAAAGGAAATTTTTAATGTTTGGTCATATATTCATTTCATCAGTAATAATGTTATATAAGAGATTAAGATGGGAGGGATAATTATTAGACCGAAAATTATTATAATTACTAAGAGACAACTTATGATTTACGTTGCAATACTACTGATTCTTATAATAGCAACACTCCTAATATTTACAATGAGTAATAGCGGGGTGGGTCTTCCTTCCTCAGTATATACATACCTGAAGTACAAGGATGGCACTTATATAGGAAATGAAAAAACTGAAGCTGGAAACATCCGGGCAGAGGTTACAATCAAAGAGGAAAAGATAAAGGATATTAAGCTTACAGAGTTTCCACCTAAATACATGAATGAAAATCCTACTTTAAAGGATGAGATACCACAGCATATTTATACTATTATCCAAAGTCAAGATTTTGTGCCCTCTGACAGCACAAAAACAACAACATACATACTTAACAAAATTACAAAGTCAGTTAGAAATGCAGTTGATCAATCGCTTATAGAATAGATAAAAAGGCTCAAGACGAGGATATTACGTCTTGAGCTTTATAATTATATTTTTTTGCAGGACGGACATTTTCCATAAAAATATAGCTTTTGTCCAATTATATCGTATCCTGTTTTATTAGCTACCTGCTCTGAAAGATTGAAAAACATTTCATCGTCAACATCATCAACCTTTCCACAATCAATACATATAATATGGGGGTGTTGCTTCACATTGGCGTCATATCGGAACTTATCTTCTCCAACATTCAGCTCCTGTACCAAGTTCAGTTTTTTAAAAACTTCTAAGGATTTGTATACTGTTGCTAAACTCATAGTAGGGTACATAGGCTCAAGCTTATTGTATATGACCTCAACAGTTGGATGCTCCTTAGTATTCTTTAGAATATCAAAAACAGCAATTCTTTGCGGAGTTACTTTAAATCCTTTTTCTTTAAGTATTTGTACTATTTCATTCATTTTAATTCCTCCAAAGCAAAATGGGATGCTTTATAAGCCACTATTGCACTAACTATAAGGGCTAGCTTAGCAATTATATGCTATGATGTTAATTAATAATCATTACATAATGCTAATTGTTATTAATTAATATTATAGCATATAAATTTTTTTTGTAAATATCACAAAACTGTATTAATATATTTATATGTATATAGAACGCACTATTCTATAAATGTAAATTGTTTAGTGCGATATATATAGAATTATGAATATAAGGAGTGTGTAGTAAATGAAATATCTAATCAGACAACGAATTTTTAGCTTTGGGGATAATTTTACTATTAAGGATGAAATGGAACAAGACAGATATATAGTTAGGGGAAAGGTATTCAGTTTTGGTGACAAGCTTAAAATAGAAGATTTAAATGGCAATGAACTGTTTTTTATAGAACAGCAGGTGTTTAGATTTTTGCCGGAGTATTACATATATGCAGGAGGGCAGCAGGTGGCTTCTGTTAAGAAACAACTAACCTTCTTTACACCTAAATTCGTTATAGACAGTACATATGGAAGCTATGATATTGATGGCGATATTTTTGGATATGACTTTCAAATTAACAAGAATGGAATAATGGTGGCAAGCATTAATAAGAAGTGGTTTTCCTTCAGTGACAGCTACGGTATTGAGATTGTAGACGGAGAAGACCATGCATTTCTCTTGACTCTGGCTATAGTCATTGATCAAGTGCTCCATGATGAGAAAAAAAGATAAGAATTGTGCTGTGTACAAAGCATGTGCAAACTAATAAATAGTTATAATAATAAAATATTGCATATAATATTATCAAGCGAATTTTAGGAGCGATTAAATTGAAGAATATAAAGTATTTTTTTGGTTATATACGAGATAAGGAAGTACCTATTTATAAGAAGGCTATGATATTTGGAAGCCTCCTGTATTTTATATTACCCATTGATATAGTACCTGATTACATTTTTGCACTGGGCTGGCTGGATGACGCTGCTGTTGCTGCATTTATATGGAACGTATTGAGAACTGAAATCAGTGAGTATATAACAAAACAAAAAATTACTGATAGTAAGGTTATAAATTTTGAGGAAAAGAGAAATAAAACTAATAAATAAAGACTCGGCAAATGCCGGGTCTTTGCTTTGTAGGTTCAATGTGTAATATAATATTCCTAATGGAAGTCTATAGCCATACATTTACACAAAAGATATGGAGAAACGTATATGGATGTAATTAACAAGCTCTATGAAAAGGGCAGACAAATGGAAAAAAGCAAGAGTATAAGCGACCGTAAGGGAAGAGGAATATTCTATACTCCCATAGAGGTTGTAGATTATATGAGTATGAATATAATACGCAACGTAAATCTCATAGAAAACCCATATGTCAGGATACTGGACATTTCATGTGGTGCAGGTTATTTCCTGCTTAAGGCTTTTGAGCTGATAAAAACAATGTTTGAGCAGCATTTAGAGGATATATTAAATATACATACAGAACTAAAAGGTATTCTGAGCGTTGATACCATAGGGAAATTTGTAGCAGAGAACAATATTTGGGGCGTTGATATAGACACAGATGCAGTCAGCTTTGTAAAAGCAGCCTTACAGGAAGCATCAGGATTAGGCAGCAGCTGTAGTGCCAACATCATCTGTGCTGACAGCTTATTATCATGGGTGTACGATGGGGAGTTATCATGGTTTTGGAAGCAGGGCTTTGACATTGTTATAGGAAATCCCCCATATATTGGTCATAAGGCAGTACCTAGGGAGTATAAAGAAAAGCTATATAAGTATTATAAGGATGTATATAGGGATAAAGCAGATATATCCTATTGCTTTTTTAAACGTGGTATTAATCTTCTAAAGCAGGAGGGAATACTTTGTTTCATAACCTCTAGGTATTTTATTGAAGGACCGTCGGCTATGGGACTACGTGAGTTTTTAAATGGCTATAGCATAGATGAAATTGTTGATTTTGGGGACAGTAAGATATTTAATGATGCAGGAGTGTCAGTGTGCATCATCAGCATAAGAAAAGGCGAAGGTTCAAAGCTCGTAAAAGTAAAGAAAATGCCAGATAAACTAGGTGTTAAGTCGGATGATTTACTGATAAAGGGCTTGGAGGAGTTTAATATCAGTAAGGATTTTCTAAAAAATGATGGATGGGTATTGTTAGAACCAGAAAAACTGGAAGTATTTCAGTTGATTGATAAGCTTTCTACTCATTCGCTGGATCAGATATTTGATAGCTGTCAAGGAATAATAACAGGCTGTGATAGAGCTTTTATATTAAGTCAGGAGCAAGCCGAAGAGCTAAAGATTGAAAAGACTCTGTTAAGACCTTGGATTAAAAACAGTCAGGTGGAAAAGTTTTTTATAAAGCCTTCTGACAAATTGATTATATATACAAATCTCATAAAACAACCTGAAAAGTATCCTGTTGCTTTAGGTTTTGCAGAGAGCTATAAAGATAGACTTACACAGAGAAGAGAGTGTCAGAAGGGCTTTAGAGAATGGTATGAGCTGCAGTGGGGAAGAGACAGCAAAAACTTTGACAGTCCTAAGATTATATACCCGTATAAGGCCGCAGAAAACAGATTTGCTGTGGATAGGAATAGCTTGTATTGCAGTGCTGATGTATATAGCCTGCTTTTGAAGGATAAGTATTTAGAAGAGTTTTCTTTGGAATACTTTGCTGCTCTATTGAATTCTAAGCTGGTGGAGTTCTATTTTAAGTGCTATGCAAAAAAAATCAATACAGCTCTTTATGATTATTATCCAAATACAGTGCTGAGGATAAAGCTAAAGCTTGATATTATAAGTAGTGAAATTATAGACTTGGTAAAATCCTTGAAAAACTATCAGAATACAGCAGAGAATAAATGTATTTTACAGGCTATTGATAGGGAAGTATATAAGATGTACAGCTTAACGGAGAAACAGATAAAAACTATCGAAAACTCGGCAGGAGAGTGATGATTATGCTGCTTTTAATATCTGCCGTTGCTCCATCTCTGGCATTACTCTATTATGTTTACCTAAGAGATAAATATGAAAAAGAACCCCGTAAACTGCTTTTTAAGGCATTTGCTTTGGGCAGTCTTGCTGTAGTTCCTATAGTGATAGTTGAGCTTAGACTAGATTTGTTTGATATGGCAACGGATAGTCTAGTGGCAGCAGGGTATACTGCCTTTGTGGTAGCAGGTCTTGTGGAGGAGAGCTTCAAATATTTTATTTTCTGGTTCTTTGTATGGAGAAATAAGAACTTTAATGAAAGATACGATGGTATAGTTTACAGTGTATTTATATCTTTGGGCTTTGCTACTACAGAGAACATTGGATATGTGATGTTAAGCGGATTTCACACTGCATTTATAAGATCTCTTACAGCAGTTCCTGCCCATGCACTGTTTGGAATTATAATGGGCTACTATTTTGGCAAAGCAAGATTTTCAGAAGGTAGGATACGCAAGAAAAGTCTGTTTTTTGCACTGATAATTCCTATAGCACTACATGGAGTTTATGACTTTATACTTTTCTCAAAAAGCACAGCATTACTTATAATTTTTATACCATATATGCTATATCTCTGGAAAAGAGGCCTAAATCATGTTGATGAGCTTTCTGAACATCCTCACTTTCTCTTAAAAAACAAAAAAAATAAATAATAGAAATCCAGCATTTATCGGATTTCTATTATTTTATACTAGTAAGCCGTAGAATACAATCCCTAATACCCCTGAGAAAGCTAAGGCTAGTATAGGATGTATTTTAAACTTATAAACTCCAAGGAATACCAGCACAGCGATTATTACACTTTTTATATCTACAACGGAAATAACTCCTATTTTATAACAGGCAGAGGCTATAAGTCCCAAAACAGCTGGTCTTATGCCATTTAGCACCCAATTAACCTGTTTTATATGCTTGAATTTATTGAAATATATTGCTACCAGTAACGTAACAGTAAATGGAACCAATATGACTCCCAGAGTTGCAATAGCAGAGCCAAGAAGACCGCCCAGCTTATAGCCTACGAAGGTAGATGAATTTACTGCTATAGGTCCTGGGGTCATCTCTGCAATAGCAACGATATCTATAAAATCCTTGGCAGTTATCCAATGATAATTCTCTATAATTTCTTTTTGGATAAAGGTTAATACCGCATATCCGCCACCGAAGCTAAAGGCTCCTATTTTCAAAAAGGCAATAAACAATTTTATAAGCATATGGGTATTACTCCTTTCTGTTAAATATTAATAGACCTGCTAAACCAGCCATAATTATTACAGGAATGGGATGCATATTTGCAAATAGTATCAAGACAAGAGCTGCTATAGCGATTATTATGTTTATTTTGGTTATACCTACTGACTTAGTTAGCTTAACCAAGGCATAAACTATTAAAGCAACTACTGCTGGTCTCACACCTGCAAAAACTTGTTCTACCACAGCATTGTTGCTGAAATTGCTAAAAAACATTGCAATAATTAAAATTATCATAAAAGATGGCACTACTGCACCCAAGGCAGCTACCACTGCACCCGGTATGCCTGCTGTTTTATAGCCTACAAAGGTAGCACAATTTATTGCTAAGGGACCCGGCAGGCTATTTGTAATAGCAATAGAGTCCATAAACTCGTCATCTTTTAACCACTTTTTGTTATCCACTACTTCCTTTTGTATTATAGGAATCATGGCATAACCGCCACCTATTGTAAAAGCTCCAATTTTAAAAAAGGTTTTGAAAATATCAAATAACATTATTTCACCTCTTAATAATAATTATCTATTACACATTATAATACCTTTTTCTGTAATAATGCAGTTAACAGGTATATCAAAGTCATCCTTAGGAACCTCATCAACTATTTGGAAGGAATAAGCCAAAGCAATCTTATATATTTGCTTATCGGTATGGGTATAGAACTTATCATAGTAGCCCGCTCCATAGCCTATCCTATAGCCCTTGATATCAAACACTGCACCGGGCATAAGGGCAGTATCTAAAATATTTCGGTCTGAAATCTTTATGGTTTCTGGTGATGCTTCCTGTACACCATAGCTTGAAGCTATAAGCTCTACATCCTTGTCATATAAAGAAATAATCATCTCTTTGGTATCATCATTACAGATAGGTATGTAAACGTTTTTTTCATTCTGCTGGCAGTATTTAATTATATTTGTTGTAGGCACTTCACTTCTAAAGCTTAAATAGCAGAAAACATTCTTGGACTTTATAAACTGATCCAACTTCAATAAATTATCAACTATAAGCTTTTCAGCTTCAATAATCTCTTGTAATGTTAGGGAGTTTCTTATCTTAAGTATAGTATTTCTGATTTGCTTTTTTTGCTCCTTGCTCAAATCTGACACCTCACTTTTAGAATTATTATTTGATACACAAAAGCAAGTAATAATTATTATAGCATAGTATTGGGTATATTTAAAATTTGCCCAATATAGTATTTATTTATCAGACATTAGAAATCAAACAACGTATATTGCTATGAAACAAAAATTAGGAGGTAGCTATAATGAGAAACTCAAATATGGTTAAGGGGGCAGTATTTATTGCAATTGGATGCATACTACTGCTGTCTAATTTTGGATATATTAATTTTTCATGGGATTATATATGGCCTTTGGCATTGTTGTTGCCAGGAATATATCTGCACTTTGCCTTTTTTACCCAAATTGATAAAAACCCCGGTAACTTAGTACCTGCAGGTATTCTTACTACTTATGGGTTAATGGCATATGCAATTGCATTTTTGGGATGGAGAACTATGGCAAGCATGTGGCCTTTTATACTAATTGGTGTAGCAATAGGTTTGTTCGAGCTATATATATTTGACAAAAGGGACAAGGGCTTACTAATTCCGATTGGTATATTGGGAGGCATAGGACTTATGCTTTTAAGCAAAACATATTTCCTAATGGATTTGAAGAAATTCTTGATACCGGCTATACTTGTTGTTATAGGTGTAATGATGATTTCTAAGCGTAAGCAGTAAGTTTAGATAGGGTAAGCAGAAGGGATTGGGGAACATTATTTTCCAATCTCTTTTTTATTCAATAAATCCTTTGAAAGTGAATAATTTATAGTGTTATAATAATAAAGTGATAAAAAACTTTTATTTTTGTTTTTTTGAGGGGGTGCTATATTTTGAATAAAATAAGAAGATTTATTGTTTATTACAAGCCTTATAAGCGACTGTTTTTTGCAGACATGCTGTGTGCCCTGGCTGTATCAGGGGTGGATTTGATATTTCCCATATTGGTAACTAACCTACTCGAAAAGGGAATAAAAAACGAGCTGGGCGTTGCAATTGATTTGATAATAAAAATCGCCATTATAATGGTTGCATTGAGAATTATTGAATATTTCTGCCAGAATTTTATTACAGCTTGGGGACATATAATGGGCGCCAAGATGGAATTTGATATGAGAAGGGATATTTTCTCACATCTGCAGAGGTTATCATTTAATTATTTTGATAACACCAAAACAGGTCAAATAATGTCTCGAATAGTTAATGACTTGTTTGATATTACAGAGCTAGCTCATCATGGACCTGAGGAAATTTTCATTTCTATAATAAAAATTTCAGGGGCATTTATAATACTAATGACTGTAGATGTTAAGCTAACCCTTATTATATTTGCTTTTATACCTTTTATGATGGCTTTTGCATATTACTATAACAATAAAATGCGCTCAGTATTTAAACGCAATAGGCAGAAAATTGCTGAAGTTAATGCACAGCTAGAGGACAGCATAGCGGGAATAAGGGTAGTAAAGTCATTCTCTAATGAAGAACTGGAAAAGGAAAAGTTTTATAAGGGAAATAGCGAGTTCCTAGATACTAAGACAGAAAGCTATTCTTATATGGGTAGGTTCTTTAGCGGTATCAAGCTCTTTGATGGTATTATTTATATAGCAGTAGCCATAATTGGAGCATTGTTTATTAAAAGTGGAGAGATAGGAACCCTTGAATTGGTTACCTACCTGCTTTATATAAATACTTTATTAATACCGATTAGAAAGCTGATTGATTTTACAGAACAGTTCCAAAAAGGTATGACAGGCTTTGAGAGATTCTTGGAAATAATGGACACTGAGCCAGATATAAAGGATAAAGAGGATAGTGTAGAGCTTGGAGCGGTACAAGGCAAGGTTGTTTTTGATAATGTCTCTTTTAAATATGACGAAGGGGTACATGTCTTAAAGGGGGTAGACCTTACTTTGAAGCCTGGTGAGACTGTTGCATTGGTTGGACCTTCTGGAGGAGGCAAATCAACTCTTTGCAGTCTTATACCTAGGTTCTATGATGTAACGGATGGTAGCATAAAGATTGATGGCCTAGATATAAGGGATATTAAGCTGGAATCTCTAAGGAAAAGTATAGGTATTGTGCAGCAGGATGTTTATCTATTTGCTGGTTCAATAATGGAGAATATAAGATATGGAAGACCAGATGCTACTGATGAAGAGATTATTGAGGCATCAAAGGAAGCAAATGCAGACGAGTTTATTACTGCTTTTGAGGCTGGATATGAAACTTATGTAGGTGAAAGAGGTGTAAAGCTTTCAGGTGGACAAAAACAGAGAATAAGTATAGCAAGAGTATTTTTAAAAAATCCTCCTATACTTATACTTGATGAAGCTACCTCTGCTTTGGATAATCATAGTGAAAAGGTTGTTCAGCAATCCTTAGAAAAGCTTGCGAACAACAGAACTACCTTCATAATCGCACATAGACTTTCTACCATAAGAAGAGCAAAGAACATACTAGTGCTTACGGATAATGGCATTGAGGAAGTAGGAAGCCATGAAGAATTAATAAAACAAGCTGGAATATACGCATCCCTGTATAATGCACAATTTGATGGAGCGTAATAATAGAAATAACCGGGCACACCGGTTATTTTTTTCGTCCTTAATAAGCAATTAGAAATAGAATCTTACAAACTTTATAGAATAAATATCACATAATAACAAGTCATCTGTTTCTATTTCATTTATGATAATGTAGCTTATTCCTACGTCTACTAAAGTACCTTCTCTATCTATCAGCATGTTTGTACCGATAAGAAACTCAATTTTTACTCTTTTGCCTATTTGAGTTCTTAGGTAGCCTTGAGTATAGTCTGTATCCATTACAGGATCTTCAGCCATTTGAGGTGGAATTGAAGCTATATTAGTTGGTAAATCCCCTGTTGTTGTACCTAGGGGAATACCTGTTGGCATAATTGGCATCATAGGCATCATAGGTTGCATTGGCATAGTAGGCATCTGGTTAAAGAAGGGTTGCTGGGATGGAGCAGCCTGATACATTTGATCCATATTCATTCCAGCCATTTCTTGTTGTCTGAAATAGTTGAAGGGATTGTTACAATACATAAAGATCTCCTTTCCATTTACTTGTTAATATTAGGTAAAGTAATATAGGTTTGTAGGGTTGAAGAAGCAGTGGTCACCTATTCTGACTACATAGAAGCCTGATCCGTTAGGAGGAAAGGCTCCAGGACAGTTAGGTACAAAAGGGTTGAAATACCACAAGGAATATCCGGTCATAGGAAGCCTGTTACCTGCTAAGGCCCAATCTGCAATCTGATAATGTATATCCTCAGGAGGGTTTGCCCAAATTGTCTGTGGATTTGGAACTCCTCTAAGTACTGAGGTAGCGCAGTCAAACTGACCACGTTGGTTTATTATTCTCCGTATGCTTCCTTGACCTATACGCTGATATTCGCCGTTTGGAACTCTAACCCTATTCATAACTACATTTGCAACAGCCTTCATGCCATTCTCGCCTTCTCCTCCTGATTCACACCTTATTATTCTAGCGAGCAGCTCTCTTTCTGAATATGCCACCTTTTTTCACCTCACACACAGTGATAATATCATGATATGTATAACTCTAGTAAATGACACAGATTTTTGGAGTATAAACGAATATAGTGCTAAGAATATATTTCATATTATTATTTTGGTATACTATATATATATATTATCTGGGAGGATATCATGGAGGAAAATTTAGTATTAGGTAAGTCAATTGAGCAATGGATATTAGAAAACCCAATTTTATTAGATATAATTTCATACAAACCTGTGTTGTGGATAAATGACAGGCTAATGGACAACGTCAAAGAAACTTATGAAGAGTTGGAGCTTGGTTGGGAGGACATTTGTGAAGCAGAAGAAAGATGGCAAAGGTTTTCACCACTTATATCAGCACTATTTCCAGAAACATCAGCTAAGCTGGGGATAATTGAATCACCTCTGGTTGAAATTGAGAGAATGGCGAAGCATATAGAAATGCAGTATAATAACAAACCTCAGGGAAGGTTATATTTAAAGTGCGACAATGCATTGCCTGTTGCAGGCTCTATAAAGGCGAGAGGTGGTATATATGAGGTGCTGAAGCATACCGAGAAGCTTGCACTTTCGCATAGCCTTCTAAAGAAAACAGATGATTATTCATTGTTGGCTGGTCAGAGCTATAAGGAGTTTTTCTCAAAATACTCTTTAGCTGTAGGCTCAACAGGAAACCTAGGACTTAGTATAGGTATAATGGGAGCAGCCTTAGGCTTTAAAGTAACGGTACATATGTCTGCTGATGCTAAGCAGTGGAAGAAGGATTTGCTTAGAAGCAAGGGAGTGACCGTTGTTGAGTATGAGTCAGACTACAGTAAAGCAGTAGAAGAGGGAAGAAAGCTTGCAAATAAAGATCCTATGTGTCATTTTGTTGATGATGAACATTCTAAGGACTTATTCTTAGGTTATAGCGTTGCAGCTATACGCTTGAAGCATCAGATAGACGCTATGGGGATAATAATAGACAAAGAGCATCCACTATTTGTCTATTTGCCTTGTGGGGTTGGTGGAGCACCGGGAGGAATATGTTTTGGACTAAAGCATATTTTTAAGGATGCAGTGCATTGCTTTTTTGTAGAGCCTACTCATTCACCGTGTATGCTGTTAGGTTTAGCAACAGGGGAAAATGATAGTATAAGCGTTCCGGATTTCGGTATAGATAATATTACAGAGGGGGATGGCTTAGCGGTTGGTAGACCTTCGGGTTTTGTAGGGAAAGTGATTGGCAAGCTTCTAAGCGGAATTTATACAATTGAAGATGGGGAGCTTTATAAGCTGCTGGCACTTCTTAAGGACAGCGAAGGGATAGAGATAGAACCCTCTGCAGCTGCCAGCCTTATGGGACCTGCAATTTTGGCTGTTGATGATAGTGCTGTTTTGTATTTGAAGGATAAAGGTATTTATGATTTTATGGAAAATGCTGTTCATATTGCTTGGGCTACAGGAGGTTCTCTTGTACCAATTGATATGAAGCAAGCCTTCTACGAAAAGGGAAAGCAGCTATTGGATAGGAAATAATACAAAAATGGGGTACACCTGTATGGAGTACCCCTTCTAACTATTTACCTCTACTTATGTATTGTGATATATTGCTTTAATATAATATCATATTCATTAAGTATATCAGACACTATACTGTTGTTTGCTGAAGTAATTAGCATTCCGTCTATGCTTGCTATAGGAAGTACTTTTGGTGATGTGCCTGTAATGAAGGCACCCTCTGCGTATTCAAGCATTGAAAAGGGTATAGGCTGTTCGATTACTTCAAGCTTCAGGTTATTACAAGCCTTAAGAATGTACTTTCTGGTTATTCCTATAAGCACATTCTCTGCAGAAGCAGTGTATACTTTACCTTCTTCAATAAAAAACAGATTGGAGCGACTGCCCTCAGTTATTTCACCTCTGCTGTTGACCAGCAGTACTTCGTAGGCATTCTCTTCTTTAAGTTTAATATTTATTGTTTCTCTTAATTCGTTATTGATTATTTTTGCATTTGGATTATGTCTTTCTGCATGAAATAAAATTGTAGGAACGCCAACAAGATATTGCTCTTTAGTAGGATAATTACTATGTATAAAAGATATTATATAATCTGGAGTTTTATTCTCCAAATTATATACCACAAGCTTAATGTTTTTCTCGGGATTATTATTAATTTTTATAAGCTCACTAATATCTGAAGTGATACTAGATAGTATGCCTTGAATATCTATATTCAAGGAAGTGGCAGAGGCTTGTAGACGAACTAAATGATCCTCTAAAAATAAAGGCACTCCCTCTATAACTCTTATTACTTCATAGATTGTTGGCTGAGAAATACAAAAATCAATAATCTGATTTGAGGGGTATTTCGAGCCATTGCTTATAAAATAATTTTCTATAATTTCGTTGTTCATAAAAATGCACCATCCCATAACAAATTATATAGATTATCCGATATATTGTATGACAGTTAGTTTTGACATTTAATTATATTATATCAAAAAAAATGCTAAGATGAAATAAAATACAAAATAATACATTTGTTATATTAATTATTAGGTTAACATAAACTAGATAATAATATGCTGAAAAGAGGTGTGCTGTAAGTGGTTAATAATTATGAAATTTTGATAAGACTTGCATTAGCATGTATACTAGGCGGCTTAGTAGGGCTGGAGAGAGAACGAAACAGACATCCGGCAGGCTTAAGAACACATATACTTGTATGTGTAGGGGCTACCTTAGTAATGCTATGCAATATTTTTATTTTTGAAGCATATAAGGGGATTGCCAATGTTGACCCTGCAAGAATGGGGGCACAAGTAATCAGTGGCATTGGTTTTTTGGGAGCAGGTACAATTATTAAAGAGGGCCTAAGCATCCGAGGATTGACTACAGCAGCGAGTTTATGGGCAGTTGCTTGTCTGGGTATTTCGATAGGTCTCGGCTTCTATACAGGAGCCATAATTACTACCTCTATGGTGTTGATAAT
>JBAVGO010000040.1:0-25419 GCA_049684915.1 Lutisporaceae bacterium
CCTTTGTAAGCTCTTCTGTAGCATTTTTAATTGCTTCTGTATCAGTGCCTTTTAGAGTTTCCTTAACTTTATTTAACTCTGCTTCTATGCTTGTTTTATCTTCAGGTGTTAATTTATCTTCTAAATCCTTAAGAGATTTTTCTGTCTGATATACAAGGCTGTCGGCTTGGTTTCTTACCTCAACCTCTTCTTTTTTCTTCTTGTCTTCTGCTGCATAGATTTCAGCTTCCTTTACAGCCTTTTGAATATCATCATCATTTAAATTTGTGCTTGCTGTTATAGTTACCTTTTGTTCAATTCCTGTACCCAAGTCTTTTGCAGATACGTGTACAATACCATTTGCATCTATATCAAAGGTAACCTCTACTTGTGGAACTCCCCTTGGGGCTGGTGCAATTCCTGATAATTGGAATTTTCCTAAAGTCTTGTTATAGGCAGCCATTTCTCTTTCGCCTTGCAGTACATGTATCTCAACGCTGGTTTGACCATCTGCTGCAGTAGAGAATATTTGGCTCTTCTTTGTTGGTATTGTAGTATTTCTCTCTATAAGCTTTGTAAATACTCCACCAAGAGTTTCAATACCTAAAGATAGTGGTGTTACGTCAAGCAGAAGCACATCCTTAACTTCACCTGTCAAAACTGCCGCTTGTATTGCTGCACCTACTGCAACACACTCATCAGGGTTGATTCCCTTATATGGATCTTTTCCTGTAAGCTTTTTAACTGCATCTTGTACTGCTGGAATTCTTGAAGAACCACCTACAAGTATTATTTTGTGCAATTTGTCTGATGTTAAATTTGCATCTGACAATGCCTTTCTTGTCGGTTCCATAGTCATTTCTACCAAGTCATGAGTAATCTCATCAAACTTAGCTCTAGTCATGGTTATATCTAAGTGCTTTGGTCCTGAAGCATCAGCAGTGATGAAAGGTAGATTTATATTTGTTTGAAGAACTCCAGAAAGCTCTATTTTTGCCTTTTCTGCTGCTTCCTTAAGTCTTTGCATAGCCATTTTATCATTCTTAATATCTATACCGCTTTCCTTCTTGAATTCTGTTGCGAGGAAATCCATAACCTTTTGATCAAAATCATCGCCGCCGAGTCTGTTGTTTCCGTTTGTTGCTAAAACCTCAAAAACTCCATCTCCAATTTCAAGTATTGATACGTCAAATGTACCTCCACCAAGGTCAAATACCAAAATCTTTTGATTTTCTTCCTTGTCAAGACCATATGCAAGAGATGCGGCTGTAGGCTCGTTTATTATTCTAAGAACCTCTAGTCCTGCTATCTTTCCAGCATCCTTTGTTGCCTGTCTTTGAGCATCACTAAAGTATGCAGGAACTGTAATAACCGCTTGAGTTATTGTCTCGCCTAAATAAGCTTCTGCATCCAGCTTAAGCTTTGATAGTATCATTGCAGAAATTTCCTGCGGTGTGTATGAATTGTTGTCAATATTTGTTTTGTGATTAGTACCCATTTCTCTTTTTATAGAGCTTACAGTTCTATCCGTATTAGTTATCGCTTGTCTTTTAGCTACTTGGCCAACAAGTCTTTCACCTGTTTTTGAAAATCCTACCACTGATGGAGTTGTTCTGTTGCCTTCAGCGTTAGTTATAACTACAGGCTCTCCGCCCTCCATAACAGCTACACAAGAGTTAGTTGTTCCTAAATCAATTCCTATTACCTTTGCCATTTTATATCTTCCTCCTTAAATATCTTGATTGTCTATTTATATTAATTATTTGCTACTACTTGAACCATAGCAGGTCTAATCACCTTCGAACCAAGGAAATAGCCCTTTTGCAGCACTTCCTTAATCTTGTTTTCTTCTTCAGCAGTACCCTGTACCTGCATAACAGCGTGGTGAAGGTTTGGATCAAATTCTTGTCCTGCTGCCTCAATTTCTTTAAGACCGTTCTTTTCTAGTACTGCAAACAACTGCTTATAAATCATATCTACTCCATCAACATAATTGTTGTCCAAATTATCCTTCTTGAAGGCAGCAATTGCTCTTTCCATATTATCAATTATGGGCAGTACGTCTGTTAAAACTCTTTCAAGTGAAGTAAAATATAGCTCTTCTCGTTCCCTAATCACTCTCTTTTTGTAATTCTCAAAGTCAGCCTGCATTCTAAGGAATCTATTATAATTTTCTTCACACTGTTTTGTTTTTTCTTCCAGCTGAGATTTAAGCATATCAGCCTCTGTAATAGGTTCTGTGGAAGTTGCTTCTTCCTCAGAAATATCAACATTTATTCCAGTAGTCTTATCCATATGCACTTCTACTGCTTCAGGAGCAGTCGCCTTTTCCTTATTGTCCTTACGTTTCATTTATCAGCCCACCTTATTAGAGTTTTAATACATTTCATAAAAGACTTCTATAAATTATTGGCATTCTTAAATAAAAGCCTTTTTTATAACTTTATTATCTTTGCTAGTATTTCGCTTAAATTATTAGTCATACAGTCCACAACAGAAATTACCTTGGAATATTCCATTCTGGTAGGTCCTATAACTCCTATGGAGCCTATAGTTTTGCCATTTAGCTTATAGGTTGCAGTTATTAAGCTACAGTTTTGTAATTGTGCATACTCATGCTCACTGCCTATGGATACATTAATATTGTTTGCTGAATTGTTAAGCACCTTGAAAAGTAACTCATTCTCCTCCAAAGTGTTCAAGAAGCTTCTTGCCTTGTCTATATCGTTAAATTCCGGCAGGTTCAATATGTTTGCAGCTCCGTCATGATATATCTCAACATTATCAGAGTATATCAGTGTTTGCATAAGCTCCGGTATTATCTGATCTATAATATCGCGGTAACTCAAGTGACTGCCAGGCATATCTTCCAATATAATTTCCGCTATATCCTCCACACACATACCATACAGCTTCTCATTTAAGAAATTGCCTATTCTATCCAAGGCTTCAGCTGTTACCTCTCCCAAAGGGTGAAGCACACTGTTCTTCACTATACCTGCATCAGTAATTATTATCGCCAATACAATAGCTGGGTTTACTTTAATAAGCTGAATGTGCTTTAAAGTAGTCCGCTTAAGCTGTGGCGTAGTAATTATTGAGGTATATTGCGTCATCTGTGAAAGGAGCTTGGAGGCTTGCTTAATCATACGATCAATCTCTCCTATAGTGTCTGCGAACTGTTTTCTTATCATTTCATCTTGATTTTTGTTCACAGATTGCTGCTCCATCATTTTGTCTACGTAAAGTCTGTAGCCTTTGTCTGATGGAATTCTGCCTGCTGAAGTATGTGGCTGCTCGATATAGCCCATCTCCTCCAGGTCAGCCATCTCATTTCTTATGGTTGCAGGGCTGGTGTTGGTAAGGTACTTTTTGGATATAGTTCTTGAGCCGACAGGTTCAGCCGTATTTATATAATCTTCAATTATAGCTTGTAATATCAGTCTTTTTCTATCTCCTAAATTCATAGCTCCACCACCCTTGTTAGCACTCATTGATGTCGAGTGCTAATTCTGTCTTTAAAATATCACTACCGTATTTATTTGTCAATAGCTTTTATCAAAAAAACTTTTGATTATTCCATAAACTCAATAAATACACTGTTTGACAAATCCATTCCCAGACTTGTAAGTCTAAGTCTGTTACCATCTAATACAACAAGCTTATACTGTTGCAGTCTTTTAATTATATCGCTGTATTGCACCATAAAATTAACAGAATACTTTTCATTAAAGCTCTTTATATCCAGACCTTGATTCAACCGAAGTGTTAGTATTATGGTTTCCCAAATATCCTCTTTTTTATTTATCACTATACGTTCCTCAACAGGGTAAATACCGCTTTTTATAGCTTGTATGTAAGTATCCAAGCTTTTATAATTGTTAAACCTTATATTATTCAGCTTCGAATGACTTCCCGCACCAACACCAAGATACTCCTCATTTTGCCAATATATTAAATTATGTCTGCATTCATAACCTGGCACTGCAAAATTGGAGATTTCATATTGCTTAAAGCCCCTCTGGTTCAAAATCTCCGCAGCTTTATGATACATTTCTCTATCTAGCTCATCATCAGGTAAAACCAGCTTGTTTTCTTTATATAGCTTATTAAAGGGTGTTCCTTCCTCTATCTTCAAGCTATAGCAGGATATGTGCTTTATATCAAGCTCTGTCACATTCCGCACAGTTTCCAGCCACATATCTAAGCTCTGATCCGGAAGTGCAAACATAAGATCAATACTTATATTGCTAAAGCCTGCATTACAGGCTGCCTCCAGATTATCTAGAAATTGCTTAGTGTTGTGTATTCTGCCAAGCATCTTTTGAAGCTCTGGCTGCCAAGCTTGCAAGCCTATGCTAAGTCTGTTTATCCCCATGTGCTTATATTGCTTCAAGCTTTCTCCATTTACTGTTCCAGGATTGCACTCCATGCTTATCTCTGAATCCCTCTCAATAAATGGCTGCAGCTCCTGCATAATAGCTCCTATGTACTTATAATTAATAAAGGTGGGAGTACCCCCACCAAAATAAATAGTTTTGTATTTGAAATGATGCTCTTTATTATACCTTCGTATTTCAATTAATAGTGCTTCAATATAGTTATCTACTTGAGCATCGCTGCATACATAGGAGTTAAAGTCACAGTATAAACATTTTTGCTTACAGAAGGGGATATGAATATATAATCCTATTTCCTTCATAGCTTCGCTTACTCCTTTATATATTAATCTCCCAGCTTCAATACCGACATGAAGGCTTCTTGTGGAAGCTCCACGCTGCCTACCTGTCTCATACGCTTCTTACCTTCCTTTTGCTTCTCAAGAAGCTTCTTCTTACGAGTTATATCTCCACCATAGCACTTTGCCAACACGTCCTTACGCATAGCTCTGATGGTTTCTCTGGCAATAATTTTGCTGCCTACGGCTGCTTGTATCGGAATTTCAAACATTTGTCTCGGTATTACGTCCTTTAACTTTTCAGCCATTGTACGTCCTCTTGAATATGCTTTATCCTTATGAACTATAAAGGATAGAGCATCAACAATTTCTCCATTTAGTAATATATCCAGCTTTACAAGCTCAGACCTCTCATAGCTCTTCAGTTCATAATCAAAGGATGCATAACCCTTTGTTCTGGATTTAAGCGCATCAAAGAAATCATATATTATTTCATTTAGAGGCAAATTATAGTGAAGCATTACTCTGGTTGTCTCCATGTATTCCATGTTGATAAAGGTTCCCCTTCTGCTTTGACAAAGCTCCATAATAGCACCCACATACTCTGAAGGGCTCATTATCGTTGCGTTTACAATAGGCTCTTCCATATAGTCAATTTCCTGCGGTTCTGGTAAATTGGCAGGATTGGATACCTCAATCTTTTCACCGTCTATCTTTGCTATATAGTATATAACGCTGGGTGCTGTCGTTACAAGGTTTAAGTCATATTCTCTTTCTAGTCTTTCTTGAATTATCTCCATGTGTAAAAGTCCCAAGAAGCCACAGCGGAAGCCAAAGCCAAGAGCTGCGGAGGTTTCTGGTTCAAAAAGCATCGCAGCATCATTTAGCTGTAGCTTTTCTAGGGCATCCCTTACGTTATTATAATCTGCTCCATCTGCTGGATAAATACCACAGTAAACCATAGGAGTTACCTTCCTATAGCCCGGCAAAGCTTCAGTACAAGGATTATTTGCATCAGTAATCGTATCTCCTACATGGATATCCTTTATGATCTTTATGCTGGCTGCTACATATCCAACATCTCCTGCCTTCAAGCCGACATTAGGTACCATAACCCCTGGTCTAAAGGTACCTACCTCTACCACCTCATATTCTGCTCCAGCCTTCATCATTCTCATTTTTGTTCCAGGCTTTAGCTCTCCGTCTATTACTCTTATTATGGCTATGACGCCTTTGTAGCTATCGTAGTACGAGTCAAATATCAAAGCCTTAAGCGGCTTATCTTCATCTCCAATAGGAGCAGGTATATACTTTACAATCCCCTCAAGAACTTCTGCTATTCCTATGCCTTCCTTTGCAGAAACCAAAGCAGCATAAGATGCATCCAAACCTATTACATCCTCGACTTCCTTTTTTACCATGTCAGGATTTGCACTGGGAAGGTCAATCTTATTTATTACTGGATAAAGCTCCAGACTATTGTCTAAAGCTAAATATACATTTGCTAAGGTCTGTGCTTCTATACCTTGTGTAGCGTCAACTACCAGTATAGCTCCTTCACAGGCTGCCAAGCTTCTTGATACTTCATAGGTAAAGTCCACATGACCCGGTGTATCTATCAGATTAAAAATATATTCATTTCCATCCTCTGCAGTATAATTAAGTTTTACTGTTTGAAGCTTTATAGTTATGCCTCTTTCCCTTTCCAGGTCCATATTGTCCAGTACTTGATCTTCCATTTCTCTAGAAGATAATACACCAGTCTTCTCAATAAGTCTGTCAGCCAGAGTTGATTTACCATGGTCAATATGTGCAATTATACAAAAGTTTCTTATATATTTCTGTCTATCGATTGCCATACAGGCTTTCCTCCTTCGTTTTCTCAGGCTAAAAATATCTAAAATGCCTTTAAGCATTTATTAACTGTAGCAGTTAAGGTTATCGCCGAGTAACTCCTATAAATTATAGCATATATTGTATTTTGATGAAATATCAAATATATTTTTATAAGAATAAGATAATTTTAAAGCAGCACCGCAATATACGATGCTGCTCACAAGTCAATATTAAAGCTTTTTATTTACTGCTTTTAGCTGTTCTATAATTCCCTTGGTTTTGTCAGAAAGCTTATTGAGATACAGCATAATATCCCCCACATCAAGATAATGCTTAGTCCCAGCCAAATCTATCCGTAGCATCTCTTCGTTTTCAAGACTAACTCTCATAGCATATCTATTTTCGGTTTCTTTTTTCAACATTCTCTTAGTAGAAACATCAGCAGCATAAATAGCACTGTAGGCAAACAACAAACAAAATACCACTATAACTGTTCTTTTTAGCTTCGTCCTAAAAAGCATTTTTACCTCTTTATTAGCTTCGCTTCTCTTTTGCATAAGTCCACCTTATTGTTCCAGTTCTTTTAACACTTCTCCAAGGACATTACCCATTAGCTCTGCAGAATATTTCGCTTCTGCATCGGTATTCTGCGTGCAGCCTACCTCAATTAGCATGGAATGATCCTTAAAATATTGGTTGTATTTTCCCTGTTTTGTAACAACCTTAAAGAATAATCCTGGGTATAGTTTATCCATCTTTTTCTCCACATATACTGCGAATTTCTTCAGCTCAGTATAATTAGGATTATTCTGACCTATTACAAACATAATCCTAGCTGCATTCTTTCCATTCATTTCAACTGTATATTCTGCCTTCTTATTTTTTGCATCTGTTTCATTTTTAATTGCAAATGCATCTCTATGAACATCTAGTATTACCTCTATAGACTTATTCTTAGATAATTGGCTTTTTATTGTATTTAGAGAATTTATATAGGAATCGCCATAAGAAACCTTATCATGCCTTGTTGTATCATGTAAAACATTATATTTATATTTACTTTCTAATACATTGGTCATAATGTTTCCAACTAATATCACGTTCTCCTTATCATTTAAGGAGTGATAGTTATTAACACTAAAAGGAGAATAACTTTCCATTGAGTGAGTATGCAGCAGTAGTATCGAGACTTCCTTTTTCTCTATTTCCAGTCTTGCAGGATCTCCAAGATTTCCATAATCCTCAGTAGTTTCACTGTTGTCAGCAGAGCTTGACATGTACTCATCCTCTTCACTAAAGTAAATAGCTCCCTCAGGGGCCTCTTCAAAATTCGTGATATTCGGAAACTCTTTTCCATCATTGCTCCAAGCTACCTGAGTATTATTAGGATCATATTGGCTGAAGGCAGTAAATACAAAGCTAAAATAAGTCTTAGGATTATTAATGTCAAAGTTCATCCCATTAAATAGTTTTCCTGATATTGTTGAGGCAAAGCTAGGCAGCTTCTGCCCATACCTGCTTTCGTAACATGTCTTAGCTAATGGTATAGTGTTATTTATTATGTTTAAATATAGACTACCCGAGCTTGAATATTTCTCGATATTGTTTGTATCCTGCGTATAATCAAATACCTCCTGTGCTACACCAGAAGTGTCGTTCCAATATAACCATCTGACAAACAAAAAACTTACTGTAATAAATGCAATAATACCAGCTGCTATTGTGATATATCTCAAAATATTACGCTGCATTTTTAAAAAATACACCTCACTTTCTATTTTTCAACTGTTCATAAAGTTAAAATTGGCTTATGTAAGATGTCCTACCACAATGTTTTCTATTTTACTTATATGCACTTTTTTGAGTTTTATGATATGCAGTTATGAATACGCAAATAAAAAAGCTTACCTTTAACGATAAGCTTTTGCATTATGCTCCTTATAATATCTAGTTAATATATCTTCCTAAATCCTTAGTGTCTACGCCGGGGTGGATTGCCACATTTAAGCCATCTGCTATAATTATTGCGATATCTTCTACTAGCCTGTCAACCTCTTTAGGTGTAACCATCAAATGTCCATAGTATGGGTAAAGCACCTCTTGTATCAGCTTATATTTATCATCTCTATCCATATTCTTTAGAACTTTATAAAACTCACTGCTTTTATCTGAGCCTTCTATCATTGAGTCCAATAACATATCTATGGTATCGTTTGCCATAGTAGCGGCATCTACTACAGTAGGTACTCCTATAGCTACTACAGGTATGCCCAAGGTCTCTAAACTCAGTTGCTTTCTGTTGTTACCTACCCCTGAGCCTGGATTAATTCCAGTATCTGCAATTTGTATTGTTGTACTTACCCTCTCCAGCTTTCTAGAGGCCAAGGCATCGATTGCAATAACCAAGTCCGGTTTTACTCTGTCTACTATTCCCTTTATTATCTCACTGGTTTCTATTCCGGTAACTCCCAATACACCAGGTGCCACCGCACAAACAGACCTTACACTTTCGTCTATTTGATCCGGTATATATTCTTTTATATGTCTTGTTACTAGTAAGTGATCAACTACCTTAGGTCCCAAAGCATCAGGAGTGATATTCCAGTTTCCTAAGCCTACAACAAGTATTACAGAACGGTCATTAACTTTTACCAAAGTCTCCATTTCTTTTGCCAGAGCTTTTGTGACATCCTCCTGCAGGTCTTTGTCATTCTCTCTTAATCGTGGCACCTCTAGGGTTATGTAATTTCCTTTTGCCTTGCCCATAATACGAGCTCCAACCTCTTCCTCAATCTTAACCCTTGTTATAGTAATATCCTTATCCTTCTGTACATCAACTACCACTCCCGGGATATCACTTTTATCACCTTTCCCATATAGCTCTCTTGCTTCAATTGCTAAGTCAGTTCTTATATTTTTCACTATATTCCCTCCATAAAAAACTATTTTTATCAAAAATAAATGTTGATTATTTTGTCTTATATTGTAATAATATAGTATATATACTGCGAAAAAGATTTATGATGCACAAAAGCGGTAGAAGCATCTGCTTCTGTATTATCATTAATATATTTTTCGCAACATATGAATCATGGAAAATGTTTTGCACATTTTGAATCCGATGTAAAATGTTTAGTGCAAAACATATAGAGTCTAAAGTTATAGATAAAAGTGAAATTTATATTTGACTCTTTCTATAAAGTTTTTCTAATATTGTTTGGTTTTATTCACCGTATTAGAACTGTATACATATTAAAAGTAAATGTATAATATCTTCAATATACTTATGTAACCATTGAGTACAAATAATTTAACTTGCAATTTTATTGCCAATATGGTAAAATACCATTTGTCAATTGTGTACCGAAGGAGGTGAGCGGTTTGGCAAATATTAAGTCAGCTTTAAAGAGAATTAAGGTTACAAAATTTAAAACTAGAAGAAATAAGATGATAATTTCCTCATTAAAGACAGCTATAAAAAAATACGAGGATTCTATAAAGACCGGAGATATAACTAGTGCACAAGCTAGTTATCAAAAGGTTGCTAGTATTATAGACAAGGCTGTTTCAAAGGGAACACTTCACAAGAATACAGCAGCTAGAAAAAAATCAAGATTGTCAAAAATGCTCAAAGTAGCTATATAAATATAAAAGAATCACTGATTATAATATCTTGAGTCTTCACTTGAGGTGTTAAAAAGGTAGATTCTTTTATATTTTTTTGGAACAAACATTAAGACTACAGCCTTATATGAAAAAACCTGACCGAAGTCAGGTTTTTTTATTTTATTCAAACATATTCATCATAAGCATTTCTAAAGCCAATCTTTTATCCATCTTACCTGATTTTACACTGTTCTCAACCTCAACACTATTGTTTAGTGCACTTATCAGGCCCTTCATGCCTATTTTTTTACCATAATTAAGACAGTTTTTCGCATAAAACTCATGTACCTTAAGCTTAGAAGCTGCTGCCTTGACATCCATCCCCTTCTGGTTTGACTCCACAACTGCTATCATTGTCCTAATTTGTTTTGTAATCATTGCTAGTACAGCAAAAATCTCTTCTCCTCGCATAAGCAAATCATGAAGAATACTCAAGCTGTCTGCAACCTTCCTATCTGCACAGCTGTTTATCAGCTTGAATATATCATTTTCCAAGTTCTTTGGCATAACAGCTTCAATGTGTTCTATAGTGACTGTATCAGTGCTGCCTGCGAAGGCAGATATTTTATTAATCTCATTTTCCAGATTGTATAAATTTTTATCAGAGTTCTTATCAGAATAACCCGACATAGTTATAAAGTAATCAAGCTCTCTAAAGCCTATCTTCATGTCGTACTTTCCAAAATTGTTCTTAACCCACTTTGTCAAATCGTCCTTATCCACTCTAGTAAATTCAAATACTTCTCCGTTTTTCATTATACTGTCGAATAACTTTTTTGATTTCCCAAGCTCTCCATAATATAAAAGCAACAAACAGCAGGACTCAGGAAGCTCGCTAAATAATTCCATATATCTTTTCTGCTCTCCCCCTTCCTTTTTAGGACTTCCATCCTGCTTTTGCTCCCTCTCTATTTCAGACTGCTCCTCCTCGTCTTCTTCATCCTTCTTGATATTTGCCCTTCTCAAAAACCCGGGGTGTTTAACCACAACCAGCTTCTTCTCGCTTCCAAAGGGAAAGGTTTCACAAGCGTTCTGAAACTGTTCTACTGTTATGGTATCTCCATCCAATATAATATAGTTCAACTCAGGAAAAGCAGTAACTACGCTATCCTGTAAAAGCTCCTTTGCTTTATCCAAAAGATAACTTTCATGTCCATATAATAAATATATGCTTTTGATATCTCCACTTTTAATTTGATTTGAAAAGGTTTTATAGCTCATATTTTAACATCCTAACAAAATTATTATTTAATTATATTACTTTGTCCTTCCACTTACCAGGTCAAAAGAGCAACCATGTGACTAAGCCTAAGAATACAAGTCAACTATTACGTATACATAAGTAATTATATTATAAATAACACTCGTATCACAGTAAATTTTATATTTACCTATTTGCTATCAAATAATCCAATTATCTTACCGTTAAAAAACTTAAGCTTCGTCCATCAGTTTTTAACATTACCCCTCCACAGCTATCCGTTCTGTATACTACACTATTCACTTGTAGAAGACGCTCAATTACTTCATCGGATGGATGCCCATAATTATTTTTCCCTACTGAAATGATACTAAACTCAGGTTTAACCAAATCTAGAAATTCCTTTGTAGTGGAATAACCGCTGCCATGATGAGCTATCTTTAAAACATCAGTATTTATATTTTCTTCCAAAATTCTCTGCTCAGCCTCCTGCTGAATATCTCCTGTAAATAATGCATCAAAGTTTTTATAGTCAAGCTTTATAACCAAAGAATTGTTGTTTACATCAGAATCTGTGTTGCTTATAAAAGGCTTCTCTGGTGCTAATACTTTTAATGTCAGATCTTTAGCAACTACTATTTTATCTCCCTTTTTTAGGTAGCTTATAGGTATTTTCTTTATTCTACACTTCTCTATTAACTTACTGTAGTTATCTGAAACGTATTCCCCTACACCATATTGTTCAACCTCTGGAAGTATTACCCTACCCACCTTAAAACTATCTATAATCGATAATACTCCGCCAATATGATCATCGTGTATGTGAGAAATTATAACAGTATCCACCCTCCATACTCCAAAATGCAAAAGTGCCGGTACTGTAATTTTTTTACCTATATCATAGCTGCCTTGCCAAGCTTCATTTCCACCACCATCTAAAACTATTGTCTTGTTGTAGGGAGTTCTAATTACACTGCAATCGCCTTGTCCAACATCCAGATAATTTATTCTTAAGACTTTTCCTGGCAGCATATATAGAACCAGTGTAATAGCAATGCCTGCTGCCAAAGCTGCACAATATCGTCTTTTAAAAGACAGTAGTTTATGCTTCCAAAAATCCTCAAGCAACATCAACGCCGCACCATAGTATAGTGCATAAACGTGCCAGCCTAAAGAAGGAACATTGAGTCCTGTACCCGGTAACAACAGAGCCTTTTCACTCATAAAATACAACAATGTTATGAGATAATAGGAAACAGAAAACACAAACACTGAAAGGGCTGGCAAAGCTATACCTACTGCCACTCCTGCAAAGCCTGCCAAGGTTATTAGAAAAGCAAGTGGAACCGCAACTACATTTAACAATATATTAATCAATGATACATAATTAAAATAATGAACCAATACAGGGGTTATACCTATCCATACAGCTAAAGACAATGAAAGACTGCTCCTTAGCCATGAGGGCAAAAAGCTTAGTCTACTGTTTATAGGTTGATGCAAAAAAGCTATTGCATAAATACAAGCAAAGGATATGATGAAGCTAGGGTCATGTATCAGCAAAGGATTATAAAGCAGTAAAAGTATTGCAGAAAAGGATGCCGATGCATTTAAATCATATTTTTTGCCCCATATCTTTCCTCCCAGCATAACAGTAAACATCAATAGAGCTCTCAAAGCAGGCACTGGTGCCCCTATCATCAATATATAAAAGAATACGACCGCAAATGTAATTATATGCTTTGTTTTATCCTTCAATTTTAGAGGCTTCAGTAAATACCCCATAATTAACACTAAAAAGCCTATATGCAATCCTGACACCGATAAAATATGTGCAAGTCCTGTCATGGAAAATACCTGCATAACATCTTCATCTATTTCGCTTTTACTACCTGTCAATATCGCATAAAGTATAGCTGCTTCACGGGTAGGCATTGCTTTATATATCGCTTGCTTTACTCTTTGTCTACAGTTGTAAAGCAACTGTCCAAAAATACCAGCACTATCAGTCGCTAACCTGGTCAAATGCTTAGGATAAGCCTTCATAAATATATTTTTACTCTGATAATACTTATCAAAATCAAAATCACCGAAGTTTCTCGCTTTTGCCACCTTATCAAGCTCCGCATCCATTTTAACTTTATCGCCAAACTCTACGTTCATGTCTTCCTTGCTATAAACCAAAAGCTTTTCATTGGTTTTATAAAACTTGTTATTATTCACATAGTACACACTTTTTAGCGTAAACCTTTGACCGTACTCAGTTTTCACAGGTTCATCAGCTACTATACCATAAGTAGTAATAGAGCTCCCTGCGAAGGATTTTAGACTACCTTGTTCAGATGCAGTAAAACCATATTCAAAAGAGCCCCAAAGCAATACCAACAATAGAACCGGTATTATTAAAACTTTTTTGTTTCTCCTGTTTATAAAAGCCAACAGCAATACCAATACTACAGCAGATATAAAGGTATAGACATTGTAAAGTCTACTGCTCCCTACTATACAGCCTGTAAACAATGCACATGCCAAGGCAAAAAATATATACTTTTTAGGTATTAGAGTATTCAAAGCATCACTTCCAAAATAATAAAAAGTCTGGACTAATCCAGACTTAATTCTATAAATAACTGTTAATTCCTTCCTCAAATAAGTTAAATAAAATATGATTTGTTTTCACCTGCTATTTCCATCATTCCATTATAGACAGTTGAAGCTTCATTCATGTATTGTTCTATTTTGATATATGGTAGAAAGTGAGTAAGTAACAATCTTTTCACCTTCGCCTTTTCCGCTATTTCTCCCGCTTCCTTTGCTGTCAAATGCATTGCCCTAATACATTTTTCATCTCTTTCCAACAAACCTGCCTCACACAAAAACAAGTCTGCATTCTTAGCAAATTCTATAAGCCCATCATTTGGCATTGTATCTCCGGAATAAACGAATTTTTTATTGTCCTTCTCGATACACATTGCGTAATTCTCATAACCATGTGTCATTTTCTTAAAGGTTATTTTTATATCCTCAATTCTTGCCACGACATTTTCATCAATTTTGTTCATTTCAAAGGCTTTTCTTTCAGCTATTCTCATATACTCTTCAATTGGCTCTTCAGGAGCATAAACCTTTAAAGGCTTATCTAAATATCCTTTCTTGAGCTTTATATCTACAGCATATCCTAATGTTAGCATATCGCTTGCATGATCGCTGTGCAGATGAGATAGAAAAACTGCAGATAACTCCTCTATATCAATAAACTGTTGTAATCTGCTAACTATTCCACTACCACAGTCAATAAGAATCTTATGGTTTCCTGCGTCAAGCAAAAATCCTGAACAGGCGCCTCCAGCTTTAGGATAAGGTCCGTAATTCCCTAGCACTATAAGTTTCACAAGTATCCCTCCAAAGTAGTCAAAAATAATACATAAATATAAAAAACTGATATAGCTATAAATTCAATTATTTATTAATATTATGAATTTGTCAATGTTTATATGCTATCTAAGGTCATATGTAGTTACAAAAAGGTATAATTAATAAGACAGCTGCCTAAGCAGCCGTCCCTTACATTACTCTAGTTGGCAAAATAGCGTCAATTAAGCCTATTACTAATGCACCTATGATTGCTCCCCATAATGTTACAGACATTCCTTGAACAAAATATTGAGCAAAATATAGTATTACTACTGCAACTAAGAAACCTTTTATCCCATTTCCAAATGGAGAGGCGTCCACTTTAAAGAGCTTTTCAACTAGATAATCGGCTGCTGATATAACTAAAGCAGCTATCAATATAGGTATAGCTCCACCTCTTATATCAAAGCCATTTATCAAATATGAAGTTACCCATAAAACAAGAGCCGCTACTACAAATCTGACTGCAAATCCTATAAATCCTGTGCCTGTTTGTCTTCTTTGGGTTTCATTTTCATGTCTCATTGTGTGACTCATATTATACACCTCCTAAGTTTAATTTGCTCTTAGAAGGATATTTGTATACTGGAATTAAATTGCACAAATATCAATAATTTATATGAACACAAAAGTTTATTGTATATTTTGTTTCAAAAAATTTGTGTAGCTTATATCTCAGTTTTTTTGACAAAGCCATACATACCTCAGCATCTCATATATTTTTTAATCTTTTTATTATTATGCGTGTAATTTTTTTATATAATTCATATTATAATATCGTTACCTTTTTTTTCTAATATTTCTAAAGCAAAGCCCCATTAATATATACCGCACAAATTGTTTAGTGTGTTCCATATGATATGGGGCTTTACCAATAAAGATTATGACATTACTTTTTTATATTAGTTCCATTTTCATTACTGCCATTTCTGATTTGCTGATAAGTATTTTTAGTACCAGAATATAAACCAGCGGCTGTCAAACCGAAAACCACACCTTCAAATATCCCATACTTAATGTCTATAGGATGAAGGTATATCACTCCTATAACTACGCCTATAACTACAGCTGCTAAGGCAGAAAACTTTTGTGGCAATCCTATGCCTTTGATAAGCTCTACAATAGCAATAATTATTGGTATTATGATTGATTCATTAAACTGCATGTTAATCCCTCCTTGTATGAATCATAATAAGTAATTTCATTTTGCAATATATAATATGTAAATAAGAAACATCTTGTACTTATTATTTTGTAATGTTAAGTGCAAAACATATAGACAATTGAAATAAATCCATAAATAGTGTTAAACTATATAGAACGCACAAATTAATAAATATAAATTGTTTAGTGCTATTATATTAAATAGAGTTTAATTCTGGAGGTAAAGATGAGCACACAAAAGCTATATTATTTTGATTCATACTTAACAGAGTTTCAAGCTAATATTATTGAAATAATTCCTTATCAAGACAAATACGCTATCATAATGGATAAAACATATTTTTACCCCGAAAGCGGAGGACAACCCTCCGATATAGGCACAATAAATAGCGTTAGCATTTCTTATGTAGTAGAGCAAGAAAATAAAATTCTTCATATAGCTGACAATAAATTGGAGTTAGGTCCTGTAAGCTGCAAAATAGACTGGGATAACAGGTTTTACAGTATGCAGCAGCACAGCGGTCAGCATATACTTTCTGCTTGTTTTTATAAGCTTTATCAAGGAGAAACCAGCAGCTTCCATATTGGGAAGGACACAGTGACAATAGAAATAGATATAGAAAGCTTCAATGCGGACATGGCAGAGCAAGTAGAAGAAATGGCCAACAGTATGATATATAACAACCATATAATTAGCACTGATATCGTTGACAAGGATAAACTAACTTTGTTGCCTCTTAGAAAACAGCCAAAAGTCACAAGTAATATAAGAATTGTGGATATTGAAGGTTGCGATTGCTCCCCATGCGGAGGAACACATGTAAAAGCTACAGGAGAAATTGGAATTATAAAAATCAAAAGATGGGAAAAATTAAAAAACAGTCATAAGTTTGAATTCATATGTGGCATAAGAGCCTTAAAGGACTATAGATATAAAAATACTCTAGTAAACAAACTGGGTGCTTATCTATCAGCTTCTGAACAGGATGTAGAAAAAGCATTTTTAAAATTTACAGAGGATTATAAAGGTTTACAAAAGCAAGTAAGCCAATTTAGAAATGAGCTTGTAACCTACGATGCCCATAGCTTAATGGAGCAGAGCATTGATATAGGCGGGCTAAAGGTTATTAGTAAGATTTTAGAAAACCGTGACTTCAATGAAATAAAGCTAATTGCACAGATAATAGTATCTAATCCTTCTAAAATTGCTCTTTTAGCTACAAGTAATGAAGGTTCACAGCTTATTTTTACACGTTCAGATGATACTGAAATTAATATGAATAATCTTCTAAAATCTATACTTCCAATAATAAATGGCAAGGGCGGAGGAAGCAGTAAGGCTGCTCAGGGCGGCGGCAGCGGTGATATTCAAGCTGCTTTGGCTTCTGCTGTAGAAAGCTTGAAAACCCTATAAATCTTAGGATGCAGAGTACTCTGCATCCTATTTATTTTTCAAGTCAACTATAATTTCTCCAGCAGTTTTTTTTGAGTCCTCAGCTAAAGATTGCTTACTTCTGTATATCTGCTGCATTTCTGTCTTATATAATACCTCTCTAAGAAATAATTGGACTAATTTCTTCAGCTCATGCTCTATATCATCTATTACATCTCCTAATTCATCAGCTCTGTCAATAGCATCTTTGGCATCATGCTTATTTACTAAAGCTATACGATTAAGCTCCTCTGCTCCTCCCACGAGTAATCTATAGGAACTGCTCAAGGAAGAAAGCATCTCAATCATTACCTTTATATCCTTGCACAATATTTCATCATAAAAATTATCATGAAATTTATCATTCATAATATCACCTTCTTTGACGAGTATGGTATACTAAATGATGTACTAAATTGTATCCATAAATATATATGAATTATATATTTAAAAATTCGTATTATATAAATTGTACTCTTATATATGTTGTGATAAAAACTTATTTAATGATTCAGAGGTGGGAAAATGGATTTTGTTACCGCAGCAAACCAGATATCTATTTTGCTAATAATAATGTTCTTGGGAATAATCGCAAAAAAGAAACATGTTATTACAGAGACTGTAGAAAAGTCAATTTCTACAATACTAATAAAAATTGCACTGCCTGCTCTTGTTATTGCATCCTCTTCAATACAGTACAGTAGTGACATAGTACCTAATATGATTAATATTTTCTTAATCACCTTGGTTTCTTATGGAGTTGTTATAGCAATAAGTATGCTTACTTCAGCTTTTTTTAAATTTGATAGTGATACCTCACATGTATACATTTCATTATTAGTCTTTGCTAACGTAGGTTTTATGGGCTATCCTTTGGCAAAGGCTTTATACGGAGATATCGGAGTATTTTATACCTCTATTGTAAATCTTGTTTTTACCGCTTTTTTATGGACTTATGGGATTCTGCTTTATAACAGCAAAAGTAAAATTAATTTTAAAAATCTAATCAATATTGGAACAATTTCATCCTTAGTTGCAGTGCTGATTTTTATAATTCAAGTTCGTATACCATCACCCGTACTTACAGCACTTGATTTAACAGGTAAAATGACTACCCCGCTGTCCATGCTTATGATAGGTTCTCTTATAGCAGACGTTAATATAAAAGAGCTTTTCGGAGATTGGAAGGTTTATTGGATATCACTTATGAAGCTTCTAGTGATACCTATTGGTACAGCTTTGATATTAAAAGCAATAGGCTCTAATGATACAGTTATTGCTATTTGTACCTTAATGGCTGCAATGCCTGTCGCAGCAACAAACTCAATTTTTGCAAAAGAATTCAATGTAAATCCTACCTTTGCATCTGTCGGTGTATTTATTACCACCTCGCTTTGCGTAGTAACGCTGCCTTTAATTTTATATATTTTAACTATATTAGTATAAAAAAGTTATTTTGTAACTTAATATTTTTTCAGACTATATTTACAACTTATTATTTTATCATTCCATAGAATACTAATATTGAAAGGTGGTGTTTTATGTGAACAGA
Organism: Lutisporaceae bacterium; assembly: GCA_049684915.1. Classification (GTDB taxonomy): domain Bacteria; phylum Bacillota; class Clostridia; order Lutisporales; family Lutisporaceae; genus GWB2-37-7. Next base: position 18,923 of record JBAVGO010000040.1, read on the forward strand.
AACACAGATACAACATTTAAGACAATAAAAGGTGTACGCAAAAGCAAAGCAAAAATACTTGTTCCTGAAGCAAAAAGTGCTTTAGATAGTTTCAAAATACAAGTGGCATCAGATCTAGGAATTAACTTTTCTATTGAGGATAAAGGCAATTTCACTTCCCATGACTGTGGTAAGGTCGGAGGAGAAATGGTTAGAAGAATAATAAATCAAATGAAGCAGGAAATGGCAAACGATATGCGAAACAATAGATATCAATAAGCAAAAGAAACCTTTTATAAAAAATGTTTTATTAACCGAAACAGCTTTTACTAAGTTGATTTTCGGTTTTTTATTATGGAGTGTATATTATGTAAATTAAAAATTGAAAGCAGTTAATTTGTATGATATAATCAATAAGTATTAATAAGTATAGTACTTGGGGGTAGATGGGTGCTGGTGTGTCCTCTGGTCTTCAAAACCAGTATACGGGGTTGGTAGCCTCGCGGGTGGGTTCGATTCCCACATACTCCCGCCAAATTTGCCAACATGGTTAGTACATATAAAGAAAGAAGCCTACATTTGTGATTATGCAGGCTTCTTTTTATAGAGCATTATTTTCTGTGATATTTTTTCCACTACTTCTTCAATTCCTAAGCTTGAGGGTTTACCTCCGATGATATTATTGAACCACCTCTTAGATGCCTTTCCCATTTAAAACGCATCCTCGACTATAATTTATTGTACGTATAACGTAAATACAATTTGATTATATTTTACACCTTGTGTAAATTCTATTGATTTTGTACGTTATGTGTAAATTTGTTTATTATATATTCTTATATGTTATAATTAAATTACATAAAATGAAAAGAGGATTATTTATGTTTAGTGGAGAGAAGTTAAAACAATTAAGAACAGAAAAAAGCCTAACTCAAATTGAACTTGCTAAGTTATTTAATACATCTCATGCAACAATTAACAGATACGAAAAGGGTGTTAATGAGCCTGATTCAAAAACAATTACTAAATTTGCTGATTTCTTTAATATATCTACAGATTATATACTTGACAGAACTAATATTAGAAATGGAGCAATGCAATCAAAATACGATTTAGACCCTAATAATATAGAATATAAGTCGTATAAAGAAATAATAGATAAATTCAAATCTCTACTTGAACAAGAAGGTATAATAACAGAAAATGACCCAATTCCTCAAGAAGCTTTTGAACAAATATTAAAGTATGGAGTTTCTGCTGCAATAGAAATATTAAAGCTGAAGCTTAAAAAGTAAATTTCAGCATTCTAACAAGTAATATACACTTTTCTATGCATTATAAAACCCCATTGAGATTGACTCAATGGGGTCTTTTTCAACAATTAATTATCTTCTGTTGCTGTTGAAATCTCTGCCGCCACGATTGTTTTGAGCCTTTCTAGCTCTTCTGCAATCTGGGCATCTTTGTGGTTCGTTCTCGAAACCCTTTTCTTGATAGAAAGCTTGCTCGCCTTCTGTGAATACGAAAGTTGCTCCGCAATCTTTACAAGTTAAATTTTTATCTGCCATTATACCTTACCTCCTGTTATTTATTAAGGATTCAACTTCATAATCTTTTATTCCCAATAAATAATTAGGTAAAGTTATATATGTTAAATCTCTCTTACCGATTTATTATATCACCTATAACCAATCTCGTCAACATGAATATCTAGATTATTTATCTAACAGCTTTTCAGACACTTTATAAGCATTTCATTTCTATCAGCGAATCCAAAAGCACAGCAATAACAACGCTAACTATCTATACCTTCCTCCAATATCCTATACACTCGTTCCATGTTCAAGCTTCCTCGTACCACCTCTGCAAGCTGGTCATACTGCTGTTCTTTGAACTCCCAGTAATCCTTTACGTCAAACTGTATAGGGTTAAGCCCTTTTCTCTCCCTGAGCATATTTATAAAGCTCTCAACAAAAGCCTTACTGTCAAATATACCATGGAGATAGGTTCCAAACACTGTATTATCATTACTTATCATTCCATCTACAGCATTGGTATTACTGCCGTTTTGGGACACAAGCTGCAAAAATGGTTTATATCCTTCTTTTAAAAGTGTTTCGCCCATGTGTATCTCATAACCCTTTACCCTGCATTGAAAAACATTATCAATACCCTCTGTCAAGGTAGTAATTTTCTCCTGTCTAAACATTGTCTCACAAGCTAAAAGTCCAAGTCCTTCTATGCTTTCCAAATCTGACTCTGTTCTCTGTGGATCATAAATTCTATTTCCAAGTATTTGATATCCACCACATATTCCAAAAACTATGCTTCCTTCCTTATGGCATCTGAGTATCTTTCTATTCATCCCTGTTTCAATTAATGCAGCCATGTCCTTTATAGTGCTTTTTGTGCCTGGAACAATTACAATATCAGGCTTCCCAAGCTCTTCATGAAGTCTGACAAACCTTAGTCTCACTCCGCTGTATAGCCTTAGGACATTAAAATCAGTAAAATTAGACATATAAGGCAAGCTGACAACAGCTATGTCTATATCTCCCTGTATCTCATCCACATGCTGCAGCCAGTCTGTCACACTGTCCTCATCCTCAAGATAATGACGATAATAAGGAACTACTCCAAGAACTGGTACCTTTATAATATCCTCAAGCATTTTTAGCCCTGGTTCTAATATCTCAAGACTTCCTCTAAATTTATTAATAATTACGCCTTTTACACGTTTCTTTTCTTCCTCATTCAAAAGCAGCATAGTACCTGCCAGAGAGGCAAATACTCCACCCCTATCAATATCTCCGACTAATATTACAGGAGCCTTGGCAATTTCAGCCATACCCATATTTACAAAGTCTTCTGAATTTAGGTTAATCTCCGCTGGACTCCCTGCGCCTTCAATAACAACAATATCACTGTTATTTGCTAGCTTCCAATATATATCCCTGATTTCACCCTTTAGCTGTTTCTTAAAGTCAAAATAATCTACTGCATCCATTTCCGAATGCACCCTACCATTAATAATAACCTGAGATTTTCTATCTGAGGTTGGCTTTAAGAGTATAGGATTCATCTCCACGCTAGGGGCTTTGCCTGCGGCTTCTGCTTGCATTACCTGAGCCCTGCCCATTTCATATCCATCATGTGTAATATACGAGTTTAAAGACATATTCTGTGATTTAAAGGGGTTGACATCAAAGCCATCTTGAGTAAAGATTCTACAAAGTGCTGTAGTTATCATACTCTTCCCTACTGAGGAAGCAGTGCCCTGTATCATTATCCCTTTGCTCTTAATATTTTTCATATCCATAGGTCCCATCCTTTATAGCTTGTTAATGCCTTGTATTATACAATTATTTTCATGTATTTCTAAAATACTGTAAGTGCCCTGCGAAAAGTTGAAGCTCCAGATTTTGTCCATAGGTATATTAAGTAGATAAGTAATAATTATTCTTAATACTCCCTGATGTGCCACTATCAGAATTTCCTTATCATGATACCTTACAAGCAGCTCATCTATGCACTGACAAACCTTTTGACACAGCTCTGCAAAGCTTTCACCCTGTATTGGAGCGGCATTTTGCCAATCACTTGTCCACTCCTCCCAGTTTTCCTTGTATTGTTGCATGATATCTGTATAATGTTTTCCTTCCCAAGCTCCAAAATTAAGCTCTCTCAACCTTGTGTCCCTATGCACTTCGATGTCTTTTCCACTACATATAATATTTGCTGTATCAACTGCTCTTTTTAAATCACTTGATATTGTCACATCAAGCTTTATTTCCTGGAAGACTTCGTGTAAAAGCTCAGCTTGCCCTACTCCGTTTTGTGACAATTCACAGTCTGTCCAGCCATAATAGCAGCCCCTCTTATTAAACTCTGTCTCTCCATGTCTTACAAGATAAAGCCTCGTCATACCGCTATATACCTCCAAAGCACAGCAAAAAACAGTAAGAAGGTAACTTCTGCTAATTCACTTGCTGCTCCTAAGGTATCTCCTGTCATGCCTTGAAGCTTTGAATATATATAAAGTCTATACAAGCCAACTATAACCAACACCACAGCTATTGCAGACAATCCCGCAAGTCCAAAAACTGTATAGTTAATTAATGCTCCAATTATCACAGCACCTATGGTTCTATTCCAAGTCTGTTTACCCACATACAGTGCTCCCATGCCTCCCTCTGCTCTTGCATAAACAGAAAGCTTTGAAAGAAGAGGTAATACCAGCTTTGATGACACCGGTGCCAGAATCAATACCCAAACTATACTTTGCTTTGGTATGCTGGACAAAATCGCTGCTCTTAAAAGTAAGTCAAAAGCAATTGCTAAGGCTCCGTTAGTGCCTATTCTACTGTCCTTCATTATCTCCAACATTCTATCTCTTTTCCTAGCTGAGAAAATGCCATCACAAGTGTCAGCAAGACCATCCAAATGCATAGCCCCTGTAATGCAGATATTTGCAAGAATAGTACAGACAATAGGAAATAATCCATCTAAAATATAGCTTGCAAGCAAATATACAAATGCGTTAATAAGCCCCACAATTAACCCAACTATAGGAAAATATATTACTCCTTTTGCAAAGCTGTCATCTTCTATATTAACTTTTATGTTAATAGGTAATCTAGTTAAAAACTGAATGGCTAATACAAAGCTACCCATGCTTATTCCCCTTTATTTTATTTTCATTGGAATACCACATACAGTTAGATACACCTCATGACATTTTGCTGCTATCCTTTGATTTATCCTGCCTGCGATATCTCTAAAAGTCCGAGAAATTTCATTTTCAGGTACTAGACCAGAGCCAAGCTCATTGGTCACAAGCACAACAGTTGCTTTTCCTTCTAAAGCAGCAGCTATAAGCTTATCAAATTCTGCTGCTACAAATGTCTCCGCTTCCTTCAAAACTTCAAAGGAAGGCTTATCAAAATCCATTCCAGGATAGTCCCAAAGTAAGTTTGTAAGCATTACTGTTACACAATCCAAAAGTATTGCATCATAGTTGCTTCCTTGAGCTTCTAGTACCTGTCCTAAGTCCCTATATCCTTCAAAGGTATCCCATTCCTTTGGTCGAGACTCCCTATGCTTCTTAATTCGCTCCTGCATCTCCTCATCAAAAGCGATAGCAGTAGCAATATATAAAACCTTTTGTGCTATATCAGCTGACAGCTTCTCAGCAAAGGTACTTTTTCCACTTCTTGCTCCACCTGTTACAAGTATAAGCTTACCCATATAATCCCCTACCTTATATCCACTAAGTAATCATTGTTAAGAGTCGCCTGCTCAAAGGTCGCCATGTTAGCCACTATAGCCTGAGATGCTTCAATTATATTAAAAGCCAAGGGACATCCTGTACCTTCACCCAAACGCATGTTCAGGTTTAGTATAGGTTCTAATCCCAGAGCTTGAGAGGCTTGCTTATATCCTGGCTCATCTGAGCAGTGAGATGGTATCATATATTCTCTAGCTAGTGAATTTATTCTATATGCTGCTAAAGCTGCTACCATAGATATAAACCCATCAATTACTATAGGCACCCTTAGCTTCGCAGCTGCAAGATAACACCCTACAATACCTGCAATATCCAGACCTCCGACCTTTGCTATTACATCTATAACATCATCCTTATTTGGTTTGTTTATACTGATTGCTCTCTCTATAACACGCTTCTTGTTCTCGAAGTCAGAAGCTGTTAACCCTGCACCCTTTCCCACAGCCACTTCTGCTGATATTCCTGTTAAGACCATCAGTACAGCACTACTTGTGCTGGTATTGCATATTCCCATCTCACCTGTTCCAAGCAACCTACAGCCCTTGTTTACTAAGTCTGTAGCAATCTCAATTCCAGTTTCTATTGCCTTTATCGCCTGCTCTCTAGTCATAGCTGGCTCCTTAGCCATATTTTTTGTACCATGACAGAGCTTTCTATTTATAATACCCTCTGCATTAAGCTCTCCATTTACTCCAATATCAACTATTGCAACCTCAGCACCTGCATGTTTTGATAATACATTTATGCCACATATACCCTTAGTGAAATTTTCAGTCTGCATAGCTGTGATATTTTGAGGACAGGAGCTAACACCTTCCTCGTGTATTCCATTGTCTGCGGCCATTACAATAGTGCATTTTCGCTCAAAGGTATTGTTTACCTTTCCTGTAATTCCTGCAATCTGTATTGCCAATTCCTCCAGCTTACCTAAGCTTCCTATTGGCTTTATAAGACTGTCTAAGTGTTCCCTTGCTTTTATCCTTGCGTATTCATCCAAAGGTTTAATTTCTTCAATTGTTTTTTGCATCAATTCCATAATACTATCTCCTTTCAAAAAAATAACCGCACATAAAGTGCGGGATTTAGTAAAATTATACTAATTCAATCCCTTCCCGCCGAAGGTAGAAAAAATCACAGGCAGGTCTCCTGACTTGTGGATCATCTTACTTTCCGGCCTTCTCGTATTACAATGGCCAATTCGGATTTCATACCCACTTACAGTAGCGGGGGC
>JBAVGO010000041.1:0-10271 GCA_049684915.1 Lutisporaceae bacterium
ATACTATAGGTGCACCAGGTGCAGCAGCAAACTGTATCACAGTAGGAGCTATGGCCGATGTTGGAGAAAAAGGCTTCAGTCTTGCTTATTTCTCAAGCAGAGGACCAACAGCTGACGGAAGAACTAAGCCAGACATCGCAGCACCTGGATATAATATAATGTCAGTTAAGGCAAATACAACAAATTCTTATGTATCAATGAGCGGAACAAGTATGGCAACACCATTCACAGCTGGTACAGTTGCTTTAATGCTTGATGCAAATCCAAGCCTAACACCTGCTCAAATTAAGAGCACAATGACAACAACAGCTATTAATTGGGCTGCTACAGGTCAAGATGTTGATTACGGCTATGGTAGATTAGATGCTTTTGCTGCAATTAAATCAGCTGGCGGCTACTCTACTGGAACAAACATCGTAGTTCCAGCTCATATGTATACTGCAAGCACTATAAATACATTAAGAAAATCCGATTACTTCACATTCAACGTAACAAGTACTGGTTCTCCAATTGCTATATCCCTAATAATGCCTAACTGGACAGGTTCAAGTACACCAGACTTCGACCTATATTTATATAATCCAAGTGGAACACAAGTAGCAAGTGGAACAGGTAGTACAAGACAAGAAACAATAAACTTTACACCAACAGTTACTGGTACATATAAAATAAAGGTTTATTCCTATGCTGGAACAGGCAGCTATTTCTTTGACCTTAGTGCAGGCGGAAGCACTCTAACTCAAACAGGAAATGACCTTTAATTCTTAGCTATTAAAATACCAAAGGGTATGAGATTGTTATCTCATACCCTTTAACTATTCCTTCCTCGCACACTCACTGGCTTCACCTAGTAATATCTCTATTCCATGCTTTAAGGCAGGAATTACTACTTCCAGGTTTTCTCGTACACCCTTTGGACTGCCTGGCAAGTTTATTATCAAACTATTTTTCCTAATCCCCGCTTGTGCCCTAGAAAGCATTGCCTTCGGTGTTATCTCCATACTCTTGGCTCTCATAACCTCTGGTATACCTGGCACCAGCTTCTCTATTATCTCAAGTGTTGCTTCAGGTGTCACATCCCTTTTAGAAAAGCCTGTTCCACCCGTAGTAAGAATAAGACTTATATTTAGTGTGTCACACATATGCAACAGCTCTTCTTTTATCTGTTCCTTTTCATCAGGTACTATTACATAGTGCTCAACCACACCGCCTATTTGCTTTATCATTTCTTCTATTGCAGGACCTGACTCATCTACACGTTCACCTATTGAGCCCTTGTCACTGACTGTTATTATGCCAACCTTAAAACTTTCCATGCTCCTATCTCCTCGTATAACCAAATTAACATTTAGATGCGTTGTTCACGACATTATTATTGTTTGGGAAATTAATCTCCCCTGACTTACCGCCGATTTTCTTAAGTAAATGTATATCACTTATAACCATAAACTTGTCTACAGCCTTACACATATCATAAACTGTAAGTGCTGCAACAGACACCGCTGTAAGAGCTTCCATCTCCACACCTGTTACTCCTACGGTCTTAACCACAGCTATTATATCCAGCTTGCAGTTTTCCAAATCTATTTTGAACTCAATATCTGCACCATATATATTTATGTTGTGACACATAGGTATTATGTCAGAAGTGCTTTTAGCCCCCATTATACCTCCTACCTGTGCAACAGATAGTACATCACCTTTTTTTATAGTGCCTTCCTTTATGGCAGTCAAGGTATCCTTCTTCATATATACAGAAGCCTTAGCGATAGCCTCTCTCATACTGTCTTCCTTTTCGGATACGTCTACCATTCTTGCATAGCCCTGCTCGTTAATATGAGTAAAGCCTCCTACCCCTTGAGCTTGAGCCTCTTCTTTATTTTTCTCGTTCATGATACCACCTCTATATAATTTTAACCCTTGTACGTCGTATTGTCCATAAATGATAGTATATGCAGCTTATGATTTCTATAAACGTAATATAAATAAAAATAACGGCAATTTCAGTTACCGTTATTTAATAATCCAGATATTATTTTCTTAAAATTTCCTAAAAACTTCGATTCATTTATACTCTTTAATATGATGGGTTCCTCAATTTCTATATTTTCCCCTTTTAATACTGCTTGATTGTGCTTAATTATACTCTGTAAAGTTTCATAGCCTACCTCGTGCTCAATAATACTCATTGCTCTCGAAAGCTTAGGCGACCTTCCTCCGGCAGTATGAGCATCTGATGCTAAAAGATGTATCATTTTATTCTTCAATAAGAGAAGAGATGTTTCCATAATCCCTTTACCAAATAAACCATTAATACTGCTTGAATTTATTTGAGTTAATGCACCCCTATTTATTAAGTCAATCAAGACATCAGGTGTTTCGCTTATTACAGTATTCCTCTCAGGATGTGCAATTATAGGGGTATAGCCATCAAGCCTAAGCTGATATATTATATCCGCAGTATAATCCGGAACACTTTCCATGGGAAGCTCAATTAATATGTATTGTGTATCATTTAAGGTACACACTTGTTTTTCCCTCACCAGCCGTGGAAGCTCAGGAGAAATAAAAGCCTCACAACCTGGATATATATTTATATTTACTTTTTTCTTTTTTAAAGTATTATTCAGCTTCTCCACTTTTTGCTTAACTATTTTGCTATTATTATTAATAGCTCCATGTATAAAATGTGGAGTGGCTATAATACAATCGATGCCATCTTGCTCTGCAATCCTACACATATCTATTGATATATCTAAATCCTTTGCACCGTCATCAATACTCGGAAGTATATGGCAATGTAGATCAACTAACATAATTGCCCCCTAATATCTATATTCACATCTACAATCAACCTATATGTGAATATTAAAATCAAACTATATTGTGTTTCTTTTTGTGAGGCTCCTTATTACTTCTTTTGATATCGTCTTCAAGTTCATTAGCATAGTAGTAATAATAGTTAAAAGCGCTTCTTTGGTTTGCCTTTGTTATTTTGTTCAGAACTACTCCCAATATGTTTGCATTAACCTTATTAAGTAGTTCCTTAGATCTCTGAGCAGCTTCTACTTCAACCTTTCCTGAAGATACAACCAATATAGTTCCATCAGTTATAGTAGAAAGTATGGCTGAATCTGTAACAACTCCTACGGGTGGAGCATCTATCAGAACAATGTCAAAATCATTTTTTAGGGTTTCTATAAATCCCTTCATGGCATTTGAAGCTAATAGCTCTGATGGATTTGGTGGAATAGGTCCAGATGCTAATATATATAGATTGTCAAGTACCGATTGAAATAAGAACTCTTTGTAATCAACCTGATGTGCAAGTATCGAAGTAAGCCCCGTACTATTTGGTATATGAAAAACCTTATGTACTCTTGGTTTTCTCAAATCTGCATCAAGCAGTAATACCCTGCTTCCTGATTGAACAAATGCAATCGCCAAATTGGCTACAGTGGTAGTTTTTCCCTCACCAGGTCCACAGCTTGTAACTAATATAGTCTTTACAGGCTTGTCCACGCTTGCATATTGTATATTAGTTCTCAATACTCTATATGATTCAGCTGCGGGAGATTTTGGATTTGTATGAACTATCAATGAATTCAAGTATGACATCTATTTACTTCCTTTCATGAAGTTTCAATTTGTTATTTATCACTATCAAAATGGAGTATAGTACCTATTACCGGTAACCCCAAGTATTTTTCTACATCATTTGCAGTCTTAATAGTATTATCAAGATATTCAATCATAAAAACTATACCAAGTCCAAGCATCAAGCCTAATACAAAGCCTATAGCAACGTTCATTGTCTTGTTTGGCTTAATAGGATTGACAGGTGTTTCTGCCACATCAATAACTTGTACATTATCAACTTCTATGAGTTCTACAGATTTCCTTTTAAACACATCTGCAACCTTATTGGCTACTTGCTTTGCAAGCTCAGGATCAGTATGCTGTGCTGTAATCTCTATTATTCTAGTTTCACTCTTTAAGTTTACACCCAACATGTCTGTTATTACTTTTGTGTCTATATCTTTTAGACCTAGTTCACTTATAACTAGGTTTGATACTAATCTACTTTTGGCTAATTCTCTATAGTCCTTAACCAGCTGTCCACTCATCAAAACGTCTTGATATCCCATTGAACCTTCAACATTTATATTCTTACCTACATATAAGGTAGTATTTGCCTGATAAACAGGCTGTAAAATATAAAAGCTGAAAATGACAGCTATAAAAGTAGTAATAAGTGTGATTAGTAAAATCAGCCATAATCTCTTTTTTATTATTAGGAAAAGTTCTCTAATATCAATAGTATCTTCCATAACCGCCCTCACTAGTATTAAATTTACATAACCATTCATATTGTAGCATAATTCTACATTTTGTTCAATGCGTCTATGGGGCTACTGCTCCACTACATTTCTCCCTATCTTCCTTTTTATAGCATTTATGACAATATCCACATCCTCTATCTTCATGAAGTAAATAGTGGCAAAGTATACAACCGCCCCAATTCCTATAGATATAAGGAGCGATAGATTTGGACTTATGATTGTTGCTAGATAGTTATATGTAAGTTTTGCCATAAGTCCCATGATTAATGAAGCACATAGAACTTTTATAAATGAGATACTTATGCTCTTCATGCCAAATGGACCTATTTTCTTTCTTAAACTAATAAATAACAGTACAGTGCAAAATATTGCTGAGATACTGGTAGCTAATGCAAGTCCCCCTATTCCCATGTATCTTGATAAGATAATGTTTAATATAATATTTAGAATTACCGCTATAGCTGCATTATACATAGGAGTCTTTGTATCCTGCATTGAATAGAAGGCTCTTGACAAAACTTCTCTAAGCCCGAAGCCTATCATGCCTATTGAATAAAAGAATAATGCGTAGGATGTCACGGATATAGCGAGTTCATCAAATGCGCCTCTCCCAAACAAGAGCTTAACAATTGGTTTTGCGAATAGTAAAGAACCTATAGTTGCAGGAACAACCAATATATTAATACTTCCTATTGCTTCCTTTAATGACTTTTTAAGCCCTGTTATATTATTTTCTGCTGCCATTTTAGAAATTAAGGGGTACATAACAGTTGTTATGGATAATACAAATATCCCTTGAACAAATCCATTTAGTCTATTGGCATAGTTAAGAGCCGAAATCCCCCCTACTGCCACTATGGATGCGATTGTCCTATCCACTAGTACATTAATCTGATTTGCAGACATGCCAATTATCACCGGCAGGGCTATGTATGTCATATTCCTAATATTCTTATCGTGTATATCAAATACAAGCTTATGTCTATATCCTTTCTTATATAAAAACGGTATCATTAACAGCAGTTGAGCGGCAACTGCTACAACGCTGCCTATAGATAATACAAATATACTTGTATTTGAACTAATAATTATAGATAGTATAATAAAGAAATTGAAAGGAAATCCAATTAGTGCAGGTATAAAATAATTGCCCTTTAGCTGCAAAAATCCACTAAATATATATATAATCCCAGAAAAATATATTCCTAAGAGGGCTATCCTTGTAAACTGAACAGCTAATATTAAAGTCTCACCCTTGAAGCCTGATGCAAATACCTTTACTATTTGGTCTGTATATAACAATCCAAAAACAACTATGATTGAACATAACGCTAATAAGATGTTTATAAGGTTATTTGTAAATTTATTAGCTTCAACCGCTCCATGGTTTCGCTCAATATTACTATACATAGGAATATACCCTGTAGATATGCCTGTCCCTATAAAAGAGAATATAACCATAGGTATTGTGATAGATATTAGATAAGCATCACTTATATTTGAAGCTCCATAAAAGTATGAAAGCATTATATCTCTAGCGAAGCCAAATACTTTTGATAATATGGTTATTGACATTAAGATTAGTGCTATTTTTTTCATTGAATCCTCTCTTTGTGATGATTATCAATCGTTTCCTTGGTTTTATTATCTAAGATTTCAGCCAAATTTTCTTTAATAACCTTACGATTTTTCAAAATTGAATGTTCTGACTTTGCTTATATTTTTAATACCATAACTACTTAAGCTCTTTTTATTTTTCCTCACAATCCTAGACTCTTAGAATTTTTTTTATTCTGCTCTTTAACTTTTTATCTAGCATCTTTGAAATTAAACGTTTAAAATAATGTCTCTTTTTTAAATATTTCTTTCTTAGTACAACAAAATCTACACCATTTATCATATCATCCATAAATTGTTCTCTTAAAGGATTGAATGTTGTTGAATGCGACAGTTGAGGATTATATTTTGCAGCATCTTTTAAACATGTCTCTTCCAAAATTAAATATTCTTCTAATTTGTTATATAGTCCTTTAGCCTTTAGAGTGTTGATTAATATCAATGAAGTTCCTCTGTTATTCTTGAATTCTGGATTAATCTCCTCTACGCCCCAAAAATCTGCTATCGTTATATCTGAAACTCTAGGAACCTTAGCAAATGGACAAGAATGGCAAATAGGTCTTATATAATAATTTTTATAAAACCCGATAATGAATTCATCATCACTATGAACTTCATACTTTCTAATTCCATTATCATATATATGTGATACAAATGGAGTACTCCAACCTTTTTTACTTTTATCTCTAAAATTTACTTCTACTAAATTGCTTTCATTTTTTTCTTCTAGATATTTCTTATATAATTCAAATACTTTAGGACTTGGAACTCCATGGCATACTATATCAACACAAAGTAAGTTTTCATCATCAGTTCCTAAAAATGATTTTAACCCTGCAACTTGGCAGGGAGTCCCAGAAAATAAAATTTTCTTCCTATTCGCTAAAAACTCTTTAACTTTACTGTATGAATAACCTAAATCACTTTGAACATATTTCGAACCCCTAAACTTGTTAATTGATCTTTTTTCTTCAATGAATGTATGTCGAACAACTAAATTGTCATCATATTCTGCTCCAAAGACAACTATATCATCTTCAAAAAATGAGTCAATTATTGCAGTAAACGCACCGCCAGAAGTACTTTCGCTTAAAATATGTTCATCTTTATTGTACGCTCCATAAACTTCTGGATTAATTAATACATCCTTATTTTTGTAACCGCCATCCTTAATGGGGCATACTTTTTCACACATACCACAATTAATGCACTTTTCTATATTTATATATGGATATAGAAAACCCTCATTATCTTGTGTCATTTCAATTGCTTTAGTAGGGCAGATTTGTTCACAGCCTCTACATCCGCAACATAAATTTTTACCCCCACTTTGAAAATAAGATGTCATATCACACCACCTCTTTATTTTAAACAACTCAGAGTTGTAATTTATTCTTTAGATTTACTGAAAATTGCTTCTTTTAGAAAATTTCTCCCTTTTTCTGCATTAGTGTAAACTATTTTATTGATATTCTCATAATCTATAGTTATTAGCAAATCTTCTAATTGATAATTTGATGTTTCTGTTATTAATCTTTCACTTAAGCCCATAATGTTAGTTATGTTTTCAAGCCGAGTTTTTCTAATAGATGGTGCAACAGAAACAAATTGTTTGTTCAATAGTATTGAAAATGCAGTGCCATGAAATGAAGACGTTACAATAAAATCAGCATAGTACATCAATGAAAGAAAATCTTCTATTCCTGCACTATGGATATACTTATCACAATTATACTTTGATTTAAATATACCGATTTCAATTATTTTCAAGCCAAGTTTTTTTGATATTTCTTTTGCCAGCTTTTGAGTTGTCTCATTTCTTTCAAAAGAGTATATTAATAAGTATTTATCATATTTGACTAGTTTTATAAGTTTTTTATAATCCTCTTTTGTTAGTAAAAATACAGGGTCTATTACATTAACTACCTTTTGAACACCTACACTTTCTAACAATTGTTTAGCACTTTCTTCTCTAACCGAAATGTAAGAAAATTTCTTTAGATAATTCTTCATTTCTTTAAGTTCATCAATAGCTACATCAGCTCTGCCAATACTAGATGAAAAAGCAATTTTATTATCACTATCAGTAAAATCCAAGAAGTACACTGGATCAAGCTTTCCCTTAGAAAGTTGACTATTCCAAACTTGGTCGCTTCCTACAACAAAGAAATCAGAGCTTAATTTAGCATTCTTTAACTCTTCAAAATTTCTATATGTTTTAGCTGTAAACTTCATTTTACTTGTTGAGAATTTACTTATTTTATATCTTTTATAAGTCGTTATAATCTGTATAGCAATTTGTTTAAGCAAAGAGGTATCACTTTCAAAATAATCTGGATAGTAATCAACCACCTCCACATTGCAACCCATTTTTTGCAAATGCATGAATGTTGCATATGCTTGAAGTACGGCTCCATAATTATATAACCCTTTAATTGTAATTAATGATACTTTCATCAACGCTCATCCCCTTACTAATAATACATCCACAATCAAACTTTAGAATTATAGCAAATAGCAATAATGGCATTGCATATATTACTCCTAAGTCACCAGTGAAAAACCAGCTGAATAAAAAGACACCTAATATTCCAACAGTTTTTCTGTATAATTTCATTCTAGAAATGCCTCCGAAAACAAATAAAAGCCAAGATGCAAATCCTAATACTCCCATATTTGAAAGAAGAGATGGTATAGCTCCATGCGCATAACTTGTCCCTAATCCTATACCTAATAATGGCCTCTTGATTAATATTCGAATATTTTCAATTATACTTACCATTCTTACTTGTTCAGAAATAGTTATGTCTGCGTTACTAAGATTAGTAAGTGCTATCACATTTTGAATTCTGATTGCGTAATAAATAAAATAGTCTGACATAAATAACAATGGACAAATTAACATGGCTAATAATAAAAGCTTAATTTTCTTATTATTAGCTATTGCATAGATCGTAATTAATGACAGAATATATAATATCGCTGCAAAAGAACGACTTAAAAATAGACATAAATATATAATAAGTAAAACATGCTTTATTGTTTTATTGTTTTTTCCAGAGAAAATCATCATCAATCCTAACCAAAATAACGCTATAGCTAAATGTGAAGGTTCTTTTGTAAATCCTTGAAGTGAAAAAATGTTATCTCTTTCTAATAGTTTTGTTAGTGTCGATTCCCCTTCTCCGAAAAACCATGACATGAATGTATTTATGATACTGCTTCTCAGAAAATTTTTAACAGCAAATTCGAAAACAGTAAAAAAAGTAACAAATATGCCAAATTTGATAAAACTATCTACTATCATTTTTAAATCATCTTTTTTCACCATTGTAAAAGAAACAATCGAAATAAGTATAAATAAGACCACTCTTATTATCATTTTTATTGACTGAAATGAAAAAGCAGGATATATAGTATTATTATAAAAATACTCTCTCCAACTCATACCATACCCTATAATACCATATTCAAGTGGATTAACAATTAGATAAACTAAGCTAATTAAAGCTATAAATATCATAATATTTCCATACATAAATAGCTTTTTATCAAATGATTTCTTAAATAAAACTAAAAAAGACATAATACCAAGAATACCAATTAATCCTTCAGAATATTGAATTTCATACGTCCCGAGCTTAAACCAATAGCCAATATTAATAAAAGTATCAATACATATTGTGTATATTAATAGTTCAATGTACATTTTGTTAAAATTTCTACTTCTAACAAATATAGCAATTAATATAAATAAATTTATAAATCCGAAAGGGTACAGTTCAATCACCTCCTCACCTTAAATTCTTAATTAAACCATTCCATTCACTAGGACCAGCTATTAATGTTTCGTCACTTACTTCAAAATAGGTTATTTTATTAACTAAAATATCTTTTATCAATCTAGCCAAATATTCACAATCAAATGGGTCAAAAAAATATGCATTTTCATACTCATCTAAAATTTCATGAGAGAAAGGACAATCCGAAGCTAAAATGATTCCCTTGTGCAATTTAGCTTCGAGCATAGGAAGTCCATAGGTTTCAATAAACGAAGGAAATATTAGTACAGACTTCGTATATAATTCAAAAACTTTTTCTCTTGAAAGACTTCCAATAAATTCTATAGGAAGATTATTTGCTTTCACGTCATTGAATAATTTAAAAACATAGTCATTTTCATCACCTTTTAAAGTGAACTTAACCTTATAATCTTTAATTTTTTCCTGTCTTAATTTTTTACAAGCTTCAATTAAGACTCTGTGATTCTTATACTCAAATTCGCTTGCTGGATAAAAGAAGGTCATAAAC
>JBAVGO010000042.1:0-3973 GCA_049684915.1 Lutisporaceae bacterium
GCATTGTCTAAGTACATCTAATTTCTCTTCAAAGCTTTTAATGCTTCCACTAATTGAATTGGCAGTGTTTAAAAAGAAACGATTTACCGTTGTAAGCTCGATATTATTACATTGTAAAGCTGTTAAATGCAGTCTGCAAAGATCATTGCCTATTTCCTCAAAGACATAGTCAGGTATCCTTATGTTTGGAGACTTCTGCTCCAAATAATGGCACTCCTCCTGCAATTTCTGCAAACTGTCCTTTTCATTTTTAATCAGATGCCCGCCAGCAAATTCATTCTGATATATCAGCTTAACCATATCTTGAATCTGCATGTTCGGATACAGATTATACTGCTTTAGCAATAAGCTTTTCATATTCATTCCTCCAAATTTGAGTTAAGTACCTTGAAACCCTCAGAAATGGCTTAAATATCCCTTCACACAATCCATACGAAAAAATGTAACAGTATGTAGCACTTTAATTATTTCTTAGAAATTGTAATATTTTGAACCACGTTTCTCTTGTTTGTTTGAAATCATTAAAATGTTCTTCTACGTGTGTGTGATAAAATTCAAGTTCTTCTAATATCTTTTTAAATTCATTGTTTCCGAAATATTCGCAAACCTTTGGAATTACGTTAAACAGATTTTCTCTCATTTTAATGATTTCTGCATCGTAATTATCACTTTGTGTAATATAGAGTAAAAGTGGTTTATACCTAATCCAGCCGATTGTAGCTTTTAAAAACCTTTTTGTAATTTTGCCAGAATCAGCCTTTATAGTTTTTAATTTTTTAGGCAGTACTCCCTGAAGTAAATGTTCATAAATTCCAAACCCGTCATGAAAAGTATAACAAGGGATTTTCCATACATCACATTTACCAATGCTGGTGCTTAAAAAAGTATCTTCTCCTCTAGCACCTGGTGGGTTGTAGAAGGGGAATATTTTATTCGTATTTTTAAGATTAAAACCCAAATTGGCACCAGAAATAAATTTCATACCGTCTATTTCTTTAACGACCTTATTCTTCTCTCTATTAATTATATCAAGGTCGGCATATGTAACTCCACCGTCATTCATTTTCTTTTTTATTGAATCCCAGTTAACAATATCATTGCTTATAGATTCTATAAATATCCTGAAATCGTCTTCTGAAAGCTTGTCGTTGAATTCCATATATGGGATTGGAGAAATATATCCACAGTGATACCCATGAGTTATATCAACATTTTTAATATTGCTAATATGTGTTGATAAAACTTCTTGACCTTTCCATACAATGCTATCATCTATTTTTACAGTTGCTATAGGATATTCATCATCATCAAGGAAAATAAGATAGTCCATTCTATTTTTTATTGCAAAATACAAAATCATATTTCTTTTTTTTGCATAACCATCACCAAATATCAATTTAGCCTCTTTTACATTAATTACTTTCTTTTCGACCAAATATTGAGCCTCATTTAATATTGATGAATCGCCTATGTAATAAGCTGAATCTACTATATCTAATATTTCTTCATCTATAATTTTATAGTCGCTTGCTTTTGTCCTTTTATATTTTAAATCATAAGCAACAAATAGATGAAGTGCAACTTTTTTATTCTCTTCAAGTCCTGACTCATTCCAGTTATAAATATATGTTTTGACAACATCTTTAAAGTTCTTGCGTCCTGTTACGAATCCGATTCCCACATTTATTTTCTTTTCTTCTATTTTCATATGATTTAACCCTCCCAATTTATTAAATTGGGATTGGTGTCCATAATTGAGTCATATTGCTCCCTACTCCCATACAAAGCATCTGGGTCTAATAACTTATATCTTTTATATTTTGCTGCTCTATCTGTTTTAGTAGCCCAGCCAAAATGCTTTATTCTAAATTCAGATGTAGTCTTGGGTAATAATAAAACATTTATCGGGAATCTCCCACAGTGTTGTGGCAGCTCATTCCAAACATAATTAAAATATGGCTGATATCTCATTAGAAAAGGTCTATAAATACTGTGTGCATTCCAATATTTGTCCTCACGATAATGAGTTTCATCCCACATATCATATAGTCTAAAGAAATAAAGGTCAATATCACATCTATTCATAAGATTTTCTGAGTTATCCCAAAAACCATCTTCTAATATTTCATCTGCATCAAGATTTAAAATCCAGTCAGGATTAGTTTTTATAGTTTCGCTCCACTGTTTTTTTCTAAGTTCCACCTCATTAGCAAACATAGATTGCTCGTTTTTTATAATGTGTAGAGGTATACCCTGTAATATTTCTTGACAAATTTTAATTGTGTTATCAGTACTTCCATCATCAATTATGACTGCCTCATCAATATGCCCTCTTAGACTATTTAGCACCTGATTTAAATAACGCTTTTCCTCATTTTTTACTATCATTGAAAGAGTAATCTTATTGCCACTATTCTTATATTGACGAATAAATGTTAGGTTTGCTTTACAGCTTTTCACATAATCTTGCACACCAGCTAAGTCTTGCTCTCTATAAATATGGTATGCAGGATAATGAGTATCAACAAAAAGGTCAATACCAAGCACAGCCGCCCGTATACAGAAAAACCTGTCTTCTCCATGTATAGTTAAGTTTTTAATAGGCTTAAAACTAACCCCTTCTACCAATGCAGCTCTACTAATCAAAGTACAAGCGCCTAATCCGCCCACTTCATACAAGCCAGGTATTCTAAGCTGGTTCAAAAACCCAGTTTGCCGTATATCTGTCTCTTCTTCGCTCAGCTTTTCACCTAACCTCTTAGGAACTAAATCATATTCGTCAAACAGCCAAACATTTGGTTCAAAAGGTCTATCGTTATGCCACTGACTCCAAAATATTTCAGATATAATATCCTTATTTGCAGTTTTTAGATGCTCAATCAAATTAGGATGCAAAACTAAATCAGAGTCCACAAAAAACAGATAATCATAATTGTTTTCTATTGTGTATTTAATTATAGAATTTTTGTAATTTGCTACCTTTAACATTAAGTCATCGTCCCAGTGATGAGATTTATCATCACACAAATACGATCCCTGCTCTTTACCAGGAAGGATAATAACCGTTGATTCTTCTCTTTCAAACTCAGCTAATAACTTGCTGGAGTTTTCGTCGATATTATCATCTACAAACATATAATCAATAGATATCGTATCCCTGTTAAGATTCTTTAGAGACTTTAAAAATTCGTCCAATATTTCTGGCTTTTGATATACTGGACTACCAACTAATACTCTTTTTTCATCCATTATGTTAACTCCTTCTTAAAACTGTTTCAATTGCAATTGTGAGTTGCGCAACAGCTTTCTCATTTATATTCTCCAATTTATAAAAAAAAGTCACTTTAATAAAAAGTGACTTTTAAATTTCTATTTATTTGTTTGAATTAGCACTCTTCACCGCTGAGTGCTAATTCATACTATATCACCAAATTAGCACAATGTCGAATTTAACTTCCAATTAATGAATATTTTATAGGGTAGCTGTCACGTCAAGGCTAGGTAGAAATAGCGAAGAGATCCAGTTCAAAATAAACCATGCATTTTTTGCAAAGCATACTTGACATTATTTGCAAAGCAAACTATACTAATAATGCAAAGCAAACTTTGCGAGGAGGTTAATTTAGTGAAAACAAGGATTCAAGAATTACGAAAGCAAAATAAGCTGTCACAGGAAGAATTGGCTTTGGCAGTAGGTGTCACAAGGCAAACGATTACTTCAATAGAATGTGAAAAGTACACAGCTTCTTTAGTTCTTGCCTACAAAATAGCAAAATATTTTGGTTTAACTATTGAAGACGTTTTCGATTTTACGGATATGGAGGAATTATAAATGGAAAAGTTTAAAAGTGTTTTAAAGAAAAGACTGGCTCTTATGATAGGCTTTAATGGATTAGCAATTGTCTTTATAGGATTAACTGGGATTTATGGCAATATAACAGCAGGCGGCAGTGAAAATCTCGCAGATATGATT